>JBGSXH010000329.1:0-8154 GCA_041751515.1 Cyclobacteriaceae bacterium
GAATGGCTGTATGCTTACCTGACTAAAATTGCCAAGAGAGGAGTCTGCATCAGTAGACTCAAGAAAAGCAACACCGGCCTGTGCTCTAAAATACCGTAGAAAACTATAGCCATAACCCACGTAAGTAGGTCTTCCAACAAGTGGACCGGTTCTTTCCACGCCTTCAGAGAAAGTCAGGTTAGTAAGAAATACGCCGACACTTAAAGCGCTGTTTCTTAGAAATGCTGACTCAGACAATTGTCCCGCAAGTGGAAAACTTAAGCCAGCATAAGGTGCTGTGGCATAATCGACTGTATTGTTACTAAAATTTCTGATAACACCAGCATAGCCAACATTAATACTTAAAGTATTGGGCTGACTATCAGTAGGGTAATTAACAAAATTTCGCTGCTCGGTAAGAATAAGCATGTCGCCAGTAAACAGCTGGCTCAATTCAGATGCGACTTGCTTCTTAAGTGCATCAATTAACTCTTCTGGAGAACTATCACTTTGAAGTCTGTCATGTCGTAAACCGTCGATTCTTTTTAAGCTCTCAAGAATAATATCTGAAAATCCCGGGAAACTCCTGCCGGCATCGCTACGCATATAATAGCTTCCTTGTTTTGCGATTTCATCCAGTTGCTCTCTGATTTTAGAAGGACGATAGGACAATTTTATTCGTTTACTTTCCACTAGCACTACTTGATCGATATAAGCGTCTAAGCCCTGTGTAATATTATCAGATAGCTTTTGCGATTCATTACGACTCAATTTTGTAAAATGTGCAATGCTTATATCGTACTGGTTATTTCCTTTGAGTCTGTAATTTACCGGGACGCTATATTTTTCTGTTTGCTGATTGATAGGTCTGTACCAGCTTACTCCATAAATAGAGGAAGCAGTTTCGAGTTTATTCGCAGGAAATATTGTTATTTCAACGAGGTCTATATTCCTTTGGATTTCACCCGTAAACAGCAATAAAGACTCTGATGGCAATTTTTGTCCTTCATTAAAGTAGGTTCTTTCATAGTCGACATTGATAGTCTGGTACTGGGCTTGGGCAAAAGTGGGTAAAAGATATATTGCCAGAATTCCTATTACGAAGCGTAGATTTGAAATCATATAGAAGAAGTTTAGGTGAGGGTTAATATAACCTTTAAAAGACCATATATGTTCTCTAAAATAGCTATTTTCAAAAAGAGGTAAAACAATTAGAATATAAAATTAAAAATCTCCGTCGTCATCGCCATCATCATCCCTGTTTCTGCCACCACTTCCTCGCTCCCTGAAACCTCCAAATCGATAAGTAAAGGTTAAAGTGCCAATACGAGTCTCCCGGTTAAAATAACGATCTTGTGTGAAATTCGCATCTTCTGTAGAAATTCTAAAAACCCGGGTATTGAAAATGTCAGAGACATTTAAACTGATGGTGGCATTATCGTTCAAAATATCGCGTTTAATGCCCGCATTTATGCCATAGATAGGTTCAATAAACCCCTGCGGTAATGCGATAGGTCCGCGGTAATTTCCTTGAAGCTGCAGGCTGGCGATGCGCGGAATGCGAAAATTGCCCAAGAGGCTCACCGTATAAGTGAAGTTAGAATTGTTCAGTCCTTCGCCGAGATTGTCGCCAATAATTTCCTGATAAAATAAATTTGTAGAGAGCGTTGCATCAAACCAATCATTAGGGTTAATCTGATTGATAAGCTCGAACCCTGTTTCTCTGCGCTGGTTGGCGTTGCCGAAGGTGACGATAGCGCTATTGTCATCCAAAACAGAAAAAACTCTGGTAATTATATCAGAAGCCTGACGATAGTATAATGTGCCAGTAACAAAAATTTTCTCCCAACCTTGCAGATAGCTAAATTCATAACTATCAGTAAACTCGGGCTGCAAATACGGATTGCCAATCCGGAGGTTCAAAGGGTCCTGCACATTATAGAAAGAGGCAAGGTTCCAAATGCTCGGACGGGAAATTCTCCGGCTGTAATTGATTTGAAATTCTTTTTCCTGGCCAAGATCATAGTTCAGGTACAGACTAGGAAACAGGTTAAAATAATTATTGACAAAGGTTGAGTCAAGATTACCCTGTCGCGATTCTGTAAGACTTAGCTCGCCACGTAAACCTGCCTGATAGCCAAATTTGCCAATCTTATTTCTGTAAATCATGTACAATGCATGGACATCCTCATCAAAGGCAAAAGTATCAGAAACAGTATCGTTACGAATATAATTGACATCGCTCGGGTTTGTATTGAAACCGGGCGATTGCGTTTCACCGAATTCCTGAGAGCGGAAGCTTCGGTTCAGTGTGCTTTTAGCGCCTAACTCCAACACACCATCACCAAATGGTTTTTCGTAGTCAGCCTGAAAAATAAAGAGATTGGATTCTCTGGGGCGCTCATATCTTTGTAAGATTCTGTCTTCGGGATTGTTGGTTTCGGCTCCAGTAAAAAACAGTTCATCGTATAACTCTACTCTATCAGCATCATCATAGGCATAGGAGCTGGTAAGGTAAATTTTCTGTCCTAGAGTATCCAGTTCCAAGTCGTAGGTTAACCCTACCTCGTAATTCTGTCTTTGCTGGTTTTCGTTTAAATCTCTTAGTTGTAGACTATTGAGGTTTTGGTTTATATCCAAAAACCTTTGATTGTATAGCCGTGTACGTCCACGGTCACTGTAATTGGACTGTGCATAGAAGCCCAGCGTATTGTTATCATTGATATTAAAGTCGAAACCAGTTCTTATCAAATGCGCTTCATTTCGACTGTCGGTTCGAAAATCCTGATCGATAAACCGATTACCTGTAGCGTTAAGATTTTCTCTAATGCTTTCACTGATTTGAAAAAGCTCACGGTATTGATAACTATAATTGGCAAAGAGGTTAATTTTTCTTGTCCCATAGTTTAAGTTAACACCGCCTGTATACTTATTACGCGTCCCTACGGAAGCATTGACAGAGCCATTTAAACCTTGCCTCTGGTCTTTTTTGAGTATGATGTTAATAATGCCGCCCACACCGGCAGCATCGTATCGGGAAGAAGGGTTGGTGATCAGTTCCACGCTTTTGATGCTGTTAGCAGGAAATTGCTGTAAGATAGATTCTGTATCATCTCCGGAGAGGTTGGTGGGCCTCCCGTTCACATAAATGAGAATATTACCACTACCTCGCATGGAAATGTTGCCCTCCTCATCTACCTGAACAGAAGGCAAAGTTTCCAGTATATCTTCAGCAGTCCCACCTTCTGCAACTATACTGTTTTCCACATTAAAAGTACGTTTATCGATATCGCTTTCGAATAGCTGTGCTACACCTTCCACAGTGACTTCCTCAAGCGTAGTTGAGCCTTGTGACAGCGTTACTGTGCCGAGCTCTAAGTCTGAACCTGCTTCCACCGTTACTGCACTGATGCGTTGCTCATATCCAATAAAACCCAGTCTAAGTAAGTACTCTCCGGGTGCAGTATTAAATGAAAATTCACCATTTTCGTCTGTCATGCCGCCTGAGATTACGGAGGAATCATTGGGATTCAGCAAAGCTATATTCGCAAACTCAAGGCCTCTTCCGTCGTCTTCATCGGTAAGTCTGCCGTAAACCCTTGCATCTTGTGCACTTGCGACAAAATTGACGGTGAAAAGAAAAATAATGAAAGTAAATAATGATTTCATGTGTTTGTACAGTATTTTTAATGATCACATGCCTCTCTTACATGACCAAAGCTTTGAGATTACCGAA
Organism: Cyclobacteriaceae bacterium; assembly: GCA_041751515.1. Lineage (GTDB taxonomy): Bacteria > Bacteroidota > Bacteroidia > Cytophagales > Cyclobacteriaceae > JBGSXH01. The sequence goes on from JBGSXH010000329.1 coordinate 3,716, forward strand.
GATTATTCTATTCTTACCTCGGCTGGTTTTTGCTATAATCATCTAGATTTCATGAGTACATAATTGCTTTCAATTGCCTCATGGAATAACCTACTATGCTCACAAGTTTTAACAAAGCATATTGCATCGAATATTCATTGTTGGTTGCGATGCTTTGGCTTATGCTTATTTCATGTATAACTTCTAAAACGAGTGAAGTCTTCAGCGTAATGGAAGATGATTTGATGCAAATAATACCTTATCAAATAAAAGTTTACCTAAACTGTTTTGAAGTTGATAAAGGTATTTGGAGATACAGCGTTTACAGGTAGTCATTAAATACAATTAATTAGAGCTAATTAAATATTTATGTCCAGGACAAAGCACTAGATTAAGCTATTCAGAATAGAATAGTCATAACAATAAGTGTTTAAACCTATAATGAAGGAATTAGTTCCGACAGAAACCTGGACGATATCACCTGTTTGTCAAAACAAGCTTAATTTAAAGGAAATGCAGATTCATAAAACCTAAGGACAGAAATTATAGTATTCTTATTAGCATTTAACCTAATTCCGATCTATTTTAGAATCAAACCTTTGCAATATGACAAAAACTACACTAGAGGCATCAGATATTGACATTTCAACTATGGGAGAGGAGCCTTTGCTGACAGAAATTGCGTGGGAGGTCTGTAATCAGGTTGGGGGCATTTACACTGTGATAAGGTCAAAAATTTCCAGCACTAAAGAGCATTGGGGAGAAAATTATTGCCTTATTGGTCCATATGAGGAGGTACACGCGCAGGCGGAGTTCGAGCCTATTGAAGATTATTCCTGTCCCTTTGGGAAAGCAGTGCTGGCTATGCGGTCCGCCGGTTTTACCGTTCATTTTGGTCGATGGCTGGTGAGTGGCAGGCCTCTGGTGGTTTTGCTGGAGCCCGCTAGCGTTGCTCATTTGCTTGGAGAGATCAAAAAAGATTTATATGAACATCATTATATAGCCTCGCCTGCAAACGATTCCCTGCTTCATCAGGTGCTTTCTTTTGGCTTCCTCGTCAAGCAGTACCTAAGCTTTTTGGCACAGCCGGAAAATAGTGGAGGCAGTAAAGTCGTTTCCCATTTTCACGAATGGATGGGCAGCACGGCGATTCTAGATCTTCGCAGAGAACAAATCCCGATAAAAACCGTGTTTACAACCCACGCCACAATGCTTGGCAGGTATTTGGCCATGAACGATCCCTTGTTTTACGATCGGATGCCTTCAGTAGACTGGCAGCATGAAGCTTATCACTTCAACATTGAAACTATTGTGAAGCTGGAAAGGGCTGCGGCCCATGGCAGCCAGCTTTTCACTACTGTCAGTGAAGTTACCGCCAGGGAATGCCAGTATTTACTGGGTCGTCATCCGGATGCTATTTTGCCCAATGGTTTGAACATTGAAAGGTTTACCGCATTACATGAATTTCAAAATCTGCATCAGGAATATAAGGAAGAGATCCACCAGTTTACGATGGCGCATTTTTTTCCCTTCTATAATTTCGACCTGGACAAAACGCTTTACCTGTTTACATCAGGGCGCTATGAGTATAAGAATAAGGGTTTTGATTTAACGCTGGAGGCACTGGCCAGATTAAACTATAAAATGAAAAAGGAAAATATAGACAAGACGATTGTCATGTTTTTCATCACTAAACAGCCTTATCATTCCATTAATCCTGCTGTACTTCACTCACATGCAATGATGGAAGAATTAAGACAAACCTGCAATGAAATTCAGGGGCAGGTAGGCGACCGGTTATTCTATGCTGCAGCTGGCAGTTCAGACCATCGCATGCCTGATCTTAATACCTTTGTAGACGATTACTGGCGTCTGCGTTTGCGCAGAACCTTGCAAACCTGGAAAGCCAAAGGTTCACCACCGGTAGTCACCCATCACATGAAAGACGATGATGACGATATTCTTAACTTCCTGCGATTAAGCAATATGCACAATGCCAGTAATGATAAGGTGAAAATTGTTTATCATCCTGATTTCATCAGTACCAGTAATCCACTCTTTGGGATGGAGTATGGCCAATTTGTTAGAGGCTGTCATATGGGTGTTTTTCCTAGTTACTATGAACCCTGGGGCTATACTCCGCTGGAATGTATTGCGAGTGGGGTACCTGCGATTACCAGTGATCTTTCAGGTTTTGGCGATTACGTATTGCAAAGTATGCCCGACTATGAACAAAATGGTTTATATGTTATCAAGAGAAGATTTCATGATTTCAACCACGCAGAAGATCAGCTTTCCGATGTGCTAGTAAAATATATCAGACGGGGCAGGCGAGACAGAATAACGCTACGAAATAAAGTGGAACGGTCTGCAGAATTTTTTGATTGGCAACGGCTGACGGCATTTTACGAAAAGGTTTACAGTGTATTGCTTTCAGGTCAATGAACCGGATGAGCAAGGTTGTGGTTTATAATGTGAAATAGTAAATTTACCAGCAAATGTATAGCATAGTATGATAAGTGAACGATTAAGTACAATCCAAAAAAATCTGTTGCCTTTAAGATCGAAATTACTGCTTCATCCAGTGTATGAGGGCATACAGTCTTTAGAAGACTTTAAGGTTTTTATGGAGTACCATGTCTTTGCTGTATGGGATTTTATGTCCCAGCTAAAAGCATTACAACAGAAACTTAGCTGTGTGTCCTTGCCGTGGGTGCCGAAAGGGGATGGCCTGAGCCGTCGACTGATCAATGAAATAGTGGTAGAAGAAGAAAGTGATGAAGATGGCGCCGGTGGGTATGCCAGCCACTATGAACTTTACATTACGGCCATGAAGGAAGCGGGTGCCTCCACTACAAAAATAGAAGAACTGATCAATCAAATTCAAAAAAACAAAACATTGCAAGAAGCCATGGATCATGCTGGCATAAATTCAGCGTCCGCAGCCTTTATCAGTGCCAATTGGGAAATTGTTGACAAGGCACCGGTTCATGCAATAGCAGCATCTTTCACATTAGGCAGGGAAGATCTCATTCCTGACATGTTCAGAAGATTGCTTACGGACATGTTAGATGACTATCCTGACGAATTGACAACCTTAAAGTACTATTTTGAACGCCATATCGGTCTTGATGAAGACCATCATACGCCCATGGCGATGAAAATGCTGACGGCACTTTGCGGCGATGACAGTCAAAAATGGGAAGAAGCTGAAAAAGCAGCTAGCATCGCACTCAATGCTAGACTAGCGTATTGGGATGCGCTTTTACTCGCAATGCAAAAAAATCAAACGGTAAACATTCAGAAATAACGATTATATGCAAACTCAAATTAAAACTTACCTTAAGGAGTTTGATCTTCGATTGACAAACTGCAGAGGAGACATTTTGTCTCTTTTTATGGACAAAGGCTTTGCACTTTCTCATTCGGATATTGAAGAGAAGATCAATGAATCCTATGATAGGGTTACCGTTTACAGAACACTTAAAACCTTTGTTGATAAAGGCATTATCCATAAGGTGCTGGACGATAGTGGTAGTGCTAAGTACGCATTATGTAGAGACGATTGCAATGCGGAGAAGCACAATCATGAACATGTACATTTTAAATGTCTACAGTGTGGGCTTACCACCTGCCTGGAGCAAGTAATTGTTCCGGAGATAAGGTTACCTTCAGGCTACGAAAGTTTAGAAACAAATTTACTAGTTCAGGGAATTTGCAATAGCTGCAGCAATCATAGCAATTAATTAGGCGAAAATCTCTTCTTTTTCGTCGGTTCTCTTTAATCGTAGACCACCACCACTTCCGCCATCTGGTAAACTTACGCCCGGAGGAAGATCGATTTCCGGCAAATCATTGATTGAAATTCCTCCATCATTATCATCATCATCTTCTGAAGCAGAATTTCTTTTCCTAAGCAGCATAACCATGAAGTAAACCATTATTACATAGGCAACACCGCACAAAATCATGTCAATCATATAACTACCCATCACAAAACATTAATCTAATTTATTAACGAGCACTACCCACAGAAGTTTTTATAAATGTCACTTTACGGATGATCATCCGATAAATAAAATACCAAAAGGCAATTCCCTTAATTTAGCTGAATGAGTAATAATATAATGATTATTTCTTAATTAATTCAAAGTTGCAGGATATAATACATCATTTAATTATAGGTTGATGTGAGCTTCGCTTAAAAATAAAGGAAGTTAACGGGTTACTTCAGTATGTTTTAGTGCATAAAACATCAAAACATTACTTATGATGCAGAATTTAAACATTTGCAACTGAAGGTACCTACTTTATGGAGGCTGTAATCTCAACTCTGTCTAAACTTTGAAAAGTAAGTTAAAAGTTATAGACTAGAGTATTATGAAAGAAGAAAATGTTAAAGAGTTAAAAGAGAAAGCATTAAAGCAATTTTTATCAGGAGAATCACTAACGGGGAAAGG
>JBGSXH010000330.1:0-1800 GCA_041751515.1 Cyclobacteriaceae bacterium
AATAATAATGAAGACAAGGCACACCAAATTCCATTAATTCTTTAGACTGCTGGACAGACCATTCAATGCCCACCTGTCGTACTGCCTCTATTGTTTTGCAGGACTCTACGGCCTCCTGCAATGCTTCGGGAATATCAATGCTGAATATCCTTGGCAATACATTGATCTGCTTGGCTGTAGTAATGGGTTTTAAGCCCGGGATAATGGGCACATTGATATCAAATTCACGGCAGGCCTTCACAAATTCAAAAAACTTACTGTTATCGAAGAACATCTGGGTGACAATATAGTCCGCTCCGGCATCCACCTTTTGCTTGAGATATTTCATATCGGAACGCATATTGGGGGCTTCAAAATGCTTTTCAGGGTAGCCGGCTACCCCAATGCAAAAATCAGTAGGAAACGCATTTTCCACATCATCATCAATATAGCAGCCACGGTTCATGTTAGTAACCTGTTCCAGCAAGTTCAGCGCATAAGGATGTCCGTCGCGCTCTGCTGAAAAAGTAGATTCAGTTTTAATAGGGTCGCCCCGTAAAACCAGCACACTGTCTATGCCCAGAAAGTCGAGGTCGATTAATGCATTTTCAGTCTCCTCTTTGGTAAATCCACCGCAGATGATATGCGGTACCGTATCGACATTGTACTTGTTTTTAATGGCCGCACAAATACCTACTGTGCCCGGACGCTTTCGGATGGATCTCTTCTCTAGCAATCCGTTTTCCCTCTTTTTATAGACGTATTCTTCCCTATGGTAAGTAACATCAATGAAAGGGGGTTTAAACTCCATCAGCGGATCAATCTGATCGTATAATATTTGAATATTTTCACCTTTTAATGGGGGTAAAACTTCAAAAGAAAATAGGGTAGATTTTGCGTTTTTTAAATGTTCTGTAACTTTCATATTGCTATTCAACTACATATGCTGCCTTCTTCAATGCATAGAAGATTGCATGATATGGTTTATTGTTATCAATCAGATTAATTCAGGGCACTAGTAAGGGCTTCTTTTGTGGTGTATAGTTCAAATTGGGAGAAAGCCATTTCTCCAGAACCGGCAGATCCATATTTTTACGTTGCGCTATGTCCGCGACCTGGTCGGCACCAATTTTTCCAAGACCAAAATACCTGCTTTGCGGATGGGCATAGTAAAAGCCGCAAACCGCTGCTGTAGGATACATGGCCAAACTTTCAGTGAGGGATATACCCGCATTTTTCTCTACTTCCAGCAATCGAAATAAAGTGGCCTTTTCGGTATGATCAGGACATCCCGGGTATCCTGGAGCCGGACGTACACCCTGGTATTTTTCACGTATGAACGCTTCATTGTCTAATACTTCTGCAGGAGCATAGCCCCAATATTGCTTTCTCACCTGCGCATGAAGGTATTCTGCAAAAGCTTCGGCGAGCCTGTCTGCCAGTGCTTTTACCATAATAATGTTAAAATCGTCATGCGCGGCTGCATAATGTTCCACCAGCTTTTCAATGCCATGCCCTGCAGTCACCGCAAAAGCACCGATATAATCTTTTCGACCTGTTGATTCAGGTGCTACAAAGTCAGAAAAAGATAAATTGGGAACACCAGGGCCTTTTTTACCTTGCTGCCTGAGAGAATGAAAATCCACCAGTGGTGAGGCATCATCTTCCGGATGATATACCCTGATCGTATCATCATCAAAAGTGTTGGCAGGATAAAAGCCCAGCACGGCATGTGCCTGCAAACTCTTATTTCTCACAATTTCTGCAAGCATCTCTTGAGCTTCATCAAATAGTTTACGAGCTTCCTCTCCTGCCTTTGGA
>JBGSXH010000331.1:0-4923 GCA_041751515.1 Cyclobacteriaceae bacterium
ACCATAAGCCAATGCATACCAACCGAAATGAATAGTCGTGGTAAGATGCTATTTCAGGGATTGAAAGGTTAGTGAGTTATTCCATGAGGAAATTGAAAAACCAATACACTCATGAAAGCTATTTTATATACGAAAAGTGGGAGAGCTGAAGAAATGTACCTGGGCGATGCCCCCAGACCCGAAGTGTTAGCCGAGTATTTACTTGTAAAAGTAAATGCAGCAGCAATTAATAGAGCAGACGTCCTTCAACGCCAGGGGAAATACCCTGCTCCAGTGGGTGCCAGTAGTATACTGGGTCTTGAAATCTCCGGCATAGTAGTTGAGAAGGGGAGTCGTGTTCAGAAGTTCGATGAAGGCGATGCCGTATTTGGTTTATTGCCAGGTGGAGGTTACGCAGAATTTGCATTAATTCATCAGGATATGGCCATTCCTAAGCCAGATTTTTTATCTTTCAAGGAGGCAGCTGCCATTCCTGAAGTATTCCTTACCGCCTATCAAGCATTAAAATGGCTTGGCAATTTGCAGGAGTCTGAAAGCGTCCTGATTCATGCAGGAGGAAGTGGTGTGGGTACAGCAGCAATTCAACTTGCTAAGTCTATGGATGCCGAAATTTTTATAACAGCTTCAAAAGCTAAACATGAAATGTGTCGAAAGTTGGGTGCAAAGTACACCATAGACTATGAGGATGTAGATTTTGCAGAGGAAGTACTCAATATTACTGGGAAAAGGGGAGTTGATGTAATTATTGATTTCATCGGTGCCCCATATTTTGGGAAGAATTTAAGGGCTATTGGTAAAGATGGAAGAGTTATTATGTTAGCCCTATTAGGAGGAGGAAAACTGGAAGCTGCAGATATCAGCAACATACTGGCAAAGCGGCTCTATATTATTGGGTCAACGCTCAGGTCACGTTCACTTGCTTATCAGATAGAACTTACCAGAAATTTCACTAGTTATGCATTGCCGCTGTTCGCGAATGGCACTTTGAAACCCATAATTGACAGTGTTTTTAAGATAGAGAATACTGCAGCAGCTCACCAATATATGGAGGCCGATAAGAACATTGGAAAAATAATTCTTGAAGTGGATTAATGTAATTCTGCCGGACGATTCATAAACGCATCGTCCGGTCTTGTTTTTTAATATTTAAAAGTGCCATATTCACTTCCAATCGTTAGCTTTTTTTCCTCTGCACTTTCCACACGGCCAATCACTTGCGCATCGATATCAAAAGACTTGGAGATAGCGATGATTTCATTGGCAATAGCTTCTGGTACATATAATTCAAGCCGATGGCCCATATTGAAAACTTTATACATTTCGGCCCATTCGGTGCCGGAACATTCCTGAATGATTTTAAAGAGCTGCGGAACGGGCAGCAAGTTGTCCTTGACAATATGCAGTTGATCCACAAAATGCAAAACTTTCGTTTGAGCGCCACCGCTGCAATGAACCATACCATGAATATCTTGTCGTAGATTTTTGAGAATTTCGATGACGACAGGCGCATAAGTGCGGGTTGGTGATAAAACCAATTTTCCCATATCTAATGGAAGGTCCTGAGCAGCATCCGTTAAACCATAGCGACCTGAGTAAACCAGGTCTTGCGGCACGGCCGGATCATACGTTTCAGGATATTGCTTCCCAACGCTGGCTTTAAACACATCATGACGTGCTGAGGTCAGGCCATTGCTGCCCATGCCACCATTATAGTCTTGCTCATAGCTGGCTTTTCCTGATGAAGCCAAGCCAACAATTACATCCCCGGCTTGAATGTTCGCATTGTTAATGACATCGCTGCGCTTCATCCTTGCAGTTACTGTACTGTCTACGACGATGGTTCTTACCAGATCTCCCAAGTCAGCCGTTTCACCACCTGTACTGAGAATATTCATACCATTATCACGTAACATTTGCAAAACCTCCTCAGTACCATTGATAATCTCCGCTATTACTTCACCCGGTATAAGATGTTTATTCCTGCCTATGGTAGACGAAATTAGAATATGGTCAGTAGCGCCTACACAAAGCAGATCGTCGATATTCATGATAATAGCATCCTGAGCAATACCTTTCCAAACCGATATATCACCAGTTTCTTTCCAATATGCATAAGCCAGGGATGATTTTGTGCCGGCCCCATCAGCGTGCATGATATTGCAATATTTAGCATCTCCTCCAATAAAATCTTCTACAATTTTACAGAAAGCTTTGGGGTAAAGCCCTTTGTCAATAGTCTTGATGGCATTGTGTACATCTTCCTTTGAGGCAGAAACTCCTCTCCGTGCGTATCTCTGATCCATAATGGCGGTTTATTTAAGTGTTGTTGTATTTGGGCGTGTCCCTGCGGGCCGGGCTATCCGCTGCAAGTCCTCGGCCGAAAAATCATGACTGCTACAGAGACGTTTATTCATGAATATTCAAAAGTTGTGACGAAACTATTCGCCGGCCTGCGGGCTTTCCACTGCTATCCCTCACGCAAATATTGTATACAAAGAAAAGCTTATCGACGGCAAAAACATAAGAAATTCATATAAATACTTGAGTATTCAGGAAATCACAAGTGCCCCCACTGCCTGATTACTTCTTGTACCTTAGTTTCAAAAATCTTGTGCTTCCATCGTCGTCATCGGTGATGGCGGAAAATATGTAGTGCTCCTGCGACTCCACCTCCAATTCGATGGCTTCTATTTTGCCTGTAAACCATCCGTTATCCGCAGCAACTCTATGCATTGTTGGTGTTTTATCTGTCAGTCGGTGCATATCAATCATACCTACGAAACTTCCAAGAATGGCCCCATCATCATAGGAGTTATTGGAGACTTCTACTGAGGCAGTGAAGGTTAAGGTATGTGTGCCTGGCAACAGGCTTGCTCCGGAGAAGGTGCTTGAATGCCCATTAATTGTTTTTAATTCGTAGAAGTATTGGTCTGGCTGAATAATTTCTGTATCATTTTCATTAAGATATTCCAGCAAATCCTGAAGCGGAAAAGTGATTAAAGAGTTATCCCCTCTGTTGAGTAAAATGATGTTATTATCCCAGGTGCTGGCACCCTCGATGTTAAAGTCGGCATGTTTAATATGTAATTTACGTTTCAAGTAGCTATACAAGGTGCTAACCTGATAAGTCGTGATGCTTACATTGTGTGGCAGATCAGTCAATTTGACAATCACTTCACGGGGTAGTGCCTTTGAACCTGAACCAAAGACCAGCAAGCCTTTTTCGTCCTCAGTTTCGTACGCTGCTACTGCCTCAAAATCTGGTTTTATTGCTTTACTGATGCGCACATCACTTTTGCTCTGTGCTTTGTAGATATGGAAACTATCTTCAACATACCCTTGATGGTTTAGCATAAACAGGTAAGGGTCATCGTCACCGCAGGCGTATAGTTTATCATCATACGTAGCCATACCTGAACCTGACAACAGCCCGGAGACATTGGTCTGCTTGAGTACCACGACCGCAGCATTGGGCTGTGTTTGTAAAGCGGACAGGCACAGTAAGATGACAATAATAGCATGCATAGGCGGCTAATATACTAGATATTGTGATGTTATACTATGGAAGAGCTCGTGCCAATTTGGACATTTTAATATGAATTGTCTATATATCGTACAAAGTCTTTTCCAATGTGATGAGGAAAACTTGCCGTACTCATCATGGATCTTGTCGACTATTGGGTAAGCTTTTTTGCGTTAGGGATGAAACGGAAATCCCGCAGGCCGGCGATAAAGTGCCCGTACCTGAGAAATTATTTTATACAATAATAGTATATTATACTGCTTAGTTATCTCCGGCCGAGGAATTGCAGTGCCAGCCCGACCCGATAGGGTAACGCCCAACCAATTTTTCTTATGGTTCAAAGGTCATAGTGCTATCGAACCACCGTTCTTGGGATCGCTGCAGGCAGCCTGCTCAGCATTTCGTTGTTCAGCAACTGTGTTATGTCCGTGAAGCTACTGACATTGATGACGTTATTATTTTGCCTCCCTATTAGTACCACCTCATCGCCTACGGCCACATCTTTGATATGGCTAATGTCTACCATAAACAAGTTCATGTTTATAAGGCCTACAATTGGTGCTTTTTTTCCACCAATGAGGACATAACCCCTATTAGACAGGGCACGCGGATATCCATTAGAATAGCCCAAAGGAAGTACTGCAATGGTCATATTGTGAGTGGCCTGGAAGGAGGTACCGTAACCTATAAATTCGCCTTCCTGGACTGGGCGAATGTCCATGATGTCCGTCTTCCAACTGAATATGCGCTTGAGTGCAGTTTCAGAAGTTTTATTAGATTGATGCAGATGAGCATAATATATTTCGGGGCTTGGCCAAAAGCCATATTGCGCTACACCAATGCGGACCAAATCATACACTGTATCTTTCATAGCGAGTGCAGCGGCAGAACAGGCGATGTGGCGAATGTTTGGGAGAATGTTCTTCTCTTTACATTGCTTTAGAAAGTCTTTGTAGCGTTTGTGCTGCATGTCAATCTTAAACTGATTAGCACTGCTTTCTGCACCTCCAAAATGCGTGCAAAGTCCTTCAAAAGTGAGCCATTCTTTATTTTTCTTCAAAAAGCTGAGCACTTTGGGAAATTCATTTTTAGGCAAACCGGTCCGATTGGCGCCAGTCTCGACCTCTATGTGTACCTTTGCAGGCTTTCCGACTTTTTTAGCAGCGGTAAGCGCCTTGGGTAGGCGATCGTAATTGTAGACAAAGAACGATATACCGTGCTCCACAGCCCACGGTATATCTTCTTCATATAATATGCCCATGATCATAATTTCACTCTCGGGCTGGCACACACTTAAGACCAACTCAGCCTCAAAGGACGAAGCGACCGAAAAATGATGGACACCGCACTTTTCTGCCATGGGAACAAAACTTTCGATGCCATGTCCATAGGCATTGGCC
>JBGSXH010000332.1:0-2473 GCA_041751515.1 Cyclobacteriaceae bacterium
CTCATTGAAGCTTTCTACTTTTTCATGCAGCAAAATGCCAATAGAATCGAGCTTTTGCTCATGCAGAGGGTTCATATTAATGTGAAACTTCAGCGTATCAAGCTGCGCTCTGGCCTGGTTGATTAGTACCGAATAGTTATCCAGGTAATACTGATCGTGGGTGATAGTGTAGGTACGTATATTGCTTTCTGCCTCAGATATATTGGTAAGCAAGCGATTCAGACTGCTCAGCTTATGATCTGGTTTGGAGAGCGTATTCATGGAATCCAAAATGGCGTCTACACTCTTGTATGCTATTACCGAGGCAATACTTAATAAGATAAGCACCAGACTGAAGGCACTTATTATCTTGTATTTCGGATTAGGTGTATCATTTTGATGCATAAAAAAATATCCGGATTATTAAAATCACTTAATGTTTACCATAATAAACGTCTAAGGTAGCAAAAGGTATATTATAAATACTTGGGGAATTACTAAACGATCAAATGAATTGTCGGTTTTGCGAATTTATTTCTAAAAATGGGTAATTCATTATGAAATACTACATCGATTATGGTAACCTTTTCCATCATAGATGCTTTTATAAGAAAAGATAAAATCATGTCAGATCACGTATATAAAATCACAGAGATTGCAGGTTCTTCCACCAAAAGTATTGAAGATGCCATTGAAAACGCTGTTAAAAAAGCTTCAGAAACTATTCGAAACCTGCGCTGGTTTGAAGTTACTGATATAAGAGGTCATCTTGGGGAAGGAAAAGTGATTCATTATCAGATAACTTTAAAAATAGGGTTTACCCTTGATGATTAGTTTTTAGACTAATTAACTAATTAAGTTACTTATGAGCTATTTGGCTGTATTTCTAGCTAGGCCTGGCGCTGGAATGGAATATTCTTTTCAGTACAGGCGTTGTACAGCTTACCCTCTAGCATTTGAATAGCATCTTGATTGCTAAACTTGGAAGTATCTAAGGTATATGCGCTATCATCAATCATTTGTAGTCGAATATTGTCTCCAGCTCTTTGTATGGCTTTTAACTCATGCCATTTGATGATTTTTTTTGATCGGAATGCTGACGGTTTAAATTCCACATGCCCAAGGTCAATGTGAAAGTAGGGTATATTAATAAAGGAGAAAGATTTCAAGCTAAGCCAGAAATAAGCAATGCTGATGACTATTCCACATATGGCTAAAAGCAATTTGGTCGGCTCCTGATACGATGTAGTAAAATGATCCAGCAAGAATAAAATTGAAGTTGCAAGCCAAATCAACCCAATACCTGAAAATATATATTTCAGTCGCTTTTTCGATAAGCGTTTGTCGTACAGTGCAATATAAGATGCGTAATTCATAGAATTTTCCAGCCCTGTAAATATGCAATTAATAGATAATTCATACAAGCACGGTTACCTTTATTTAGTAATAAAATTTAATTTTATTATTCTGAAATTGCATAGCCATATGCGGTAACCAGACGCCGTCTTTTATGCCATGAGACGCCCTTTCATTTTAAATATGTATATTTTAGCCTTTCAATTTAGTTTCATATCAATTACGTAAATAGTGCGAAAAAATATTGTCCTTATAGGAGTGGTCATTGTAGCGGCGTTGGGAGTTTTTGCCGGTGTTTATCTTTATAGTAATAAACAAGAGGCCATTACGGTATATGACCTGGTACCATCCAACGCAGTTTTTGTATATGAGAGCAGTAATCTTCCCAGTGTATGGAAGTATACAAAACAGCAAGCTTTATATGACAATGTAGACGAATTGCCTGCACTACTGGAATTTGAAGCGGTAATTAAGCAATTGGATACCATCTTCTCGGAAAATAACGCATCTGAGTGGCTCCGAAATAATCCTGCGCTGGTGTCATTTCACAAAGCTTCCAAGGATGATTTTGGTTTTGTATTTTACTTCCCCAATAATAAAACTGCAGGTAATCTCAAATTAAATGACATCATCAGACAGCTTAAAGAAGCAGGTTTTAGGCACGATACCAGAACTTATCACAAACAGCAGTTGCACGAGTTTACGTCAGCTCAGCTTCCTTCATTTACTGTATTTATAAAGGACGATTTTATTGTCACCAGTAGTATTTCATTCCTGGTGGAAGACATCGTTCGCAATTTAGATGCAGAGCGCGCTTCATTTTTTACGAGTAAACCTTCCTTAAAACAACAGAAAGGCATAGAAACAGATGAAGGGAACATTTATTTTAACCTCAATGAAACAGCTACTCTGGCAGGAATTTTTGGGGATATGCCGCCAAAAGCTTCAATATGGAAGAACTTTGGTGACGTTGCCTCTCTTGATTTGCGTTTAAGGGAAGATGCGCTGTGGCTAACAGGATTTTCTCAGTCAGGTATCGACAAGGATAATAATTTCCTCAACACATTTAAGTCAAATGCGGGTGCAGGACTAAGTGTACTGCCGTACGTGCCTTCAAGAACAGCGAGCCAGTTGCATG
>JBGSXH010000333.1:0-4328 GCA_041751515.1 Cyclobacteriaceae bacterium
AGAGCATGGTTACTTTTCCTTGCGGACATTTTACGCCAATCCTCACCCAGGGAATCACATGAAAATCAGTAAGGTTAGAGGTATTGAAATTCCAGTGGATGGTAACTGTTTGGCCGGGAATAGCCCGTTTAGGAAAAATGCAGAAACCAAACCACGGTCAGTGCTTGCATTGCTGCTGTCCGTCACCAGGACCAACAAGGCACCGGCAGCAATACTACCGGCAAGCCATTTGTTTTGGGCTAACCAATCTGTATATTTATTCGTTGATTTAGACATAACTATTATAAATCTTATAACTATGGTTATTCATATTAAAAAGCCTGTGACACCGGAGAAGATTAAGAAGGCGTTTGAGAAGCTTGAAAAGCATAATCCTGCTAAGGGATTTGATGCTTCGAAACATGCCGGAAAACTTAAAGGTGTTTTTGGTGACCCCCTGAAATATCAAAAGTCTTGCAGGGATGAATGGGAATAAGCTGCTTGTTGATACAAATATTTTAGTGTATTTGTATGAGGGAAATCCAGCTGTGGTTGAACTGTTAAACGGCAAGACTTTATTTATTTCCTTCATTACAGAAATTGAACTTTTTAGTAAAGCGGGATTGAAAGCTGCGGAAAAGCGAACTTTAAAAAACCTTATGAATGACTTGATTATTATTGACGTCAACCAGAATATCAAGGATAGAACGGTAATTATAAGGCAAGAAACAAAAGTTAAAATTCCAGACGCAATCATTGCTGCAACAGCAAATACGCTCTCAATACCGCTTGTAACATCCGATAAAGGATTTAAGAAAATTCTTGATTTAAACATCCTATTATTGCCTGTTTAAGGTTGAACTAATAATACATCCTGACTATTGACATACCTGGTTTGTCCATCATATTCAAAGCCATGAAGGATGGTGCCATTCCCTTGAATAATGCTTTCCACATGCCAGCCGAAAAGCGTTTTCGGTTGGGTGATGAAAATTGGCTGAAACTGTTCATTATATACAATTGCCTCAGTCGGGCTATAGAGCTTGTTTTCCAAAATTGGCAGGCTTCCCAGACCTTCATTTATAATACTGTTGAATTTCTGAAAGTCTGAAGCTGAAAGGTCTTTCTGAAGGTCTATGATAAGGTCGCGGCCATTATACAAGCTCCGGTATTGTCGGACGCAATCGCTGAGCGTAACGCCCTGGTCTTCGTACACCTGCCTTGCTGTTGAAAAGATCAACTCCGTATCTGTACCATCACCAACCCAGTCGTTCAGCCACTCCAAACCAGAAACCATAATACCGCTATAAAACGACGCGGCATACTGTGCGGCACGGCCTGAAGGGCTTTCGTTTCCAAAGCTATTCGTAACTCTATTCCGTCTGATCCTGCGCACGACTGACCGTAGAATAAAATACGAAGCACCGGCCATTACCAGGATGAAACCACCCTTTAGCAGAAACTCAATGAAATTTCCTTTTGCCAGGCCTGCTTTTGCGACTGTTGTTAGCGATGTTGACATTATATGAAATTCTTAAAGGTTGAAATTTTCTGATTTATCCCGTCTTTCATGGCTTTTTGTGCCAGGACATTAAGGTTCTCAGGTGAAATCTTCTCAGCTATAGTTGTGATGGCCTGCAACTTCATATTTGCCTCCATTTCGTTGCTGGCGTTAATTAGTATGTGCTTTTTGAACTGGCTCATTTTGCAGTATTTCTAATGTTGAATCGATTAATTTAGGGTTCATAGAAAGATGATTGAAGACAGAATACACCTTTTTCACAAGTCCATCTTCTTGCTCTTTCAGCCACATAGCAATGTTTTTAATCATTTGCTTTTTCTCATGGCTTATTGAAGGATCTATTTCAAAACCTCCCAAGGCCGAACTATCCATTACTGAAGCTGAAGGCTGTGGCTGCATTTTTGCCATCATGAACGCACCTGCCAGTTCCATCAACTTTTCGTTGCTGGTTACTTTTTCAACGATGCCTTCCAATGAATTTTTCTTCTCGTTTTCCCGCAGAAGATTGTCTTCAGCTTTTTGCAATTCAAATTCTTTGGCCTGAAATTTTACGGTACGTTCAAGCTCAAAATTCTTATCACGAAGCTCACGGATAGTATCTTGATCCAGCTTTTGCTGATCTTTCAGTTCCCGGATTACTTCAGCCTTTTCGCTTATTTTCTCCTCCTTTTCGCGTATGATGTAAGCGGTAAACTGGTCAGGCATAGCACCGGCCAAGCCAGCAAATTGCTGTGGAGCCGGTGCATAGTTGCCTTCATTTCTAATTGAAACAGATCTATCGAACTTGAAAGAACTGCCGTTGGGCGCATAAATATCTATGAAAAGTTCCGGCACCTGGTAGTCCTGGAAAGTGTGGATAATGAGCTTTCGAAAATTGCTGTCTGGCTCATATTTGCGATACACAATTCGCTTTTCACCATTGGACATATAGCCTATGTCAAGGTAATTGCGTTCGCGTTTTTGAAGTATTTCTGTGGTTTGGTCAATATTCATGATTTTTACATTTTCGTGGTAACGGGGTTGATATGGGATTTATAATTGTTTTTAAATATTGCTACTGCCTTTACTAATCCGTTCTTCGATTACTTCCCTAAAAATTGTATATCTATCAATCCCAAAACTGCATGCCATCACAAAATAATTGTATTCCCCGATGGTATTATTTTCAGCATCAATTACTACTCTTTTTTTGTTGCTGATTGTCTGATTTGCAGTTTCGTCAGGGTAATATTCGCTTGCAGGAAAATGCTTAATCTTCACTTTAAGGTGAATTTCGTTAAGTTCTAAATAGTCATATTCGCCTATAATATGGGCAAACCTGCTTATTGAATCATCATCAGGATGGTTTGGTAAATCAATAATTATATCATTGTCGGGAATTTCGCAGGACAAACCAGTAAATTCATTGAACATTTCACAATTAATTCCTAATGTCATTAGCGCCCGTTGTGCCTGCTCTGGACTGCCTTCTAAAGCCTGTACATTTGCAGGATAAATCGTTATGCTATTATCGCTTATGCGAGTTTGCAAAACCTCTGATTCATTATAAATTACTCTAACTTTTTCCATCTAATTTTTCGTAAATGCTGAAACACTAGGAGGATAATCAACAAAATTTTTATCCAAGTTTTCCAAGTGTAATGATCGTGCTGTATTTCCACCTGTGTTATCAATTGCCCCTTGTGCATCAATACCTTTTCCTAATACCCTGTAAACTCCATCGTAGACACTATTTTCGGATTGCTTAAGCTCTACAAAGGCTAGGTTTGCATCAATTTCAGATTGCGGAAAAAGACTGCCTATTTGGTGAATAGTATTTATCACAATTCTATTTTGCGAGCTACCAGCCTCAATGGAGGATATCCGATAAAACACTTTTTCTGAGCCATCTAAATTTATTGTTATTACTAAATTTCTAGCTGCTACTGAACCATATAAGTCACCAATACGGGTTAAATTGCCATCATTTGTAACTGCTGCATTGTTGCCTGCAATATCAATTACCTTAGTGCCTGAGGCAGTAAAATTTAAGTGATTAACATTTAAATTATCCACTGTCGCATTCATATTTGCTACTGATATAGCATTGTCCCGTAGCAATATGTTGGACGATCTTATCTGACTTCCTAATTCCCAAACTCTATTACCATTAGCATCAAACGCCCAAAAATCGGTAGCACCACTTCCACCCCTAAATATTACCGATGGCTGCCACCCTGACCAATCAAATTCAGGATTGCTTTGCACAAAAAACCGGCTAAACGATACCGCCCCCGTAGGAAACAGAAAGCTGTTAATTTGGCAATTATTCATAAGCACCTGAATATCCCCACTGCGATTATTTTCGCTTAAATCTACCTGTATATTGCCCCCTGTTTCATTCCCCCAACTTGGGTTAGTTCCGGCTGCTCTACGCAAATAATTAAGGTTTCTGCCTTTTATAAAACCATCAACATTAGATGAATACATTTCAAGATTTTCAACATTGTTGAGGTCGCCCACACCACTTATTGAAGTGTTGTAAATCTTGACAATTGTGCAATTGTCTGGAAGGTCAGGCAAAATACCTGTTAATCCTGTAAGTCCTTGAAAATACAGTGCAACTGGTCTGATGTTCTGCGCATCGTATAATGTTGCAACATCTTGCGCTAAAGGATTGCCCCATACATCAATCCTGTTTACAATCCTTGCAATATTATCCTTTGAGGTAATGTTAATTTTTGTCTTTTTGGCATTCGTCACAAATATTTGCATATCCTCATTAGCCACTTCAAATTGAAGCTCATCAAAACCTGTTGGAGTTAGATTTCTAGCGTAGAATGCTGAA
>JBGSXH010000334.1:0-4304 GCA_041751515.1 Cyclobacteriaceae bacterium
ATTGCGGATGGATTGGTGAATATGCTAAGTCAAAGTGGCAGTCATAACGAAATAAGACAGCAAGTTAATAGCAATTTTTCAGGTCTGCGTTTATCCATATCACAAATTGGCACTGATAATTACGCCCAACAACTTACTGCAGATCAGCCAACTACCTCCAACATTAGCATGGGGACAAGAATGAATATCTCACAAAATGGCGAGAATAATTACGCAAATCAAATTGTATCAATCGATGCACTGTCTTCACAACTTATGATATTTCAGGAAGGCAATAACAATGTTGCTTCCCAGTACTTAAAGCCTGATGGACCTGTCCCTTCTAATACTTTAAATGTATCACAAACAGGACATAATAACACAGCGAGTCAAGAACTAACCGGTTTTGGAGGATTTAATAGTATGGAAATCTTACAGAGCAGCCATAGAAATGAAGCGCACCAGCAGTCTGATGCTGATTTGAGCAGTGCAACTATTCTACAAAGCGGCTTTAAAAATAGGGCTACGCAGCAGCTCTCCGGCAATGCAGTTCATGCTGAAATTCAACAATATGGCCGAGACAATAGTGCTGAGCAAATTATTGACGGCACAAATTCATCTATGGACTTAATACAGTCTGGACAAGGAAATCATTCATTACAGTCTATCCGATTGGGCAGCGACACAAGGGTTAATGTAGCGCAATATGGAGATAATCACAGGTCTACCACAATGCAAACTGGTGGCGCAGGTCACATTTCTGTAGTGCAACGCAATCAGTAGTAACCTCATCTAAATAATTAAAACCATGCGATTTAAATCAACCCTATCTTTAATCTTACTAGTTCTGCTCTCATTTGGAAGCTATGGACAGAACAATGTCAGTATCATCAATCAAATTAGCTCCGGAGAACGTAGCAACCGTGCTCATGTAGAACAGGTTGGGAGAGACAATTTTGTTAACATCAGTCAGATTGGTGAAGGTCATGATGTGACGATAAGCCAAGAAGGTGCGAACAACCAAGCGGATATAAATTTTACTGCTTCTTTTCATGCTGCTTTTTTACGCCAGGTGGGTTATAATAACGAGCTGAGCATAGATTTCGATGAAGATCAATCCGGTAGCACCTCATCGGGTCGTCAGGAAGGAAATAGTAACCGTGTAGTTCAGACAACTGATCAGGCTTCCAGCTTTAACGAGTTTCAATTTACCCAGCTAGGCAATAATAATACCGCTATCCAGCAGGTACAAGGGCAAACGGTGGACAACTTTATTCCTGTATTTCAATCTGGCGAAAATAACACGGCAACTCAAATTGTGGGAGGACAATCATATACTGCCCACTCTAGGATATGGACCATACAGGAAGGTAATGACAATGTCGCTTTCCAATCGCTGGAAGGCACATTCAATCAACTAAAAATTGAGCAAAGCGGTTATGATAATTATTCAATTCAGGAAATGATTGGTAGCAACAATATCAGCTTAATTCAGCAATTTGGCAGGGATAATAATGCTACCATTGCCGTGCAAGGAAATGATAACATGTCTGAAATTATGCAGAATGGTTATGATAACAATGCCATTATCAACCAAATGGGCAATAACAACAATGCGCAAATAATTCAGGAAGGTAGTAACCATCAAGCAGTAATTAATCAAAATCATAATGGTGGAAATGTTTCTGTCATTCAACGCTAATTTGACCACGAAAAGTCAATAGGTAGATCGAAGGATTTCCCTATCATATCTATTTTAAAAGTCGAAGAAAATAAATCTGCCTAATCACTCATTAAGGTTTTTTAATTTGCATCTTTTTAGTTAAAATTACCAAATTTATATAGTTAATCTTATGCAAACCACGATCGCTTTTATTGGAGGAATAGGTGGATGGGAGGTCCTGCTAATTCTGGTAGTTGTATTAATATTTTTTGGTGCCAAAAACATCCCGGAAATGGCGCGAGGCCTTGGGAAGGGAATCAGAGAGTTTAAAAACGCTACCAAAGAAATTAAGGATGAAATAGAACAAGTGAGTAAAGATGTCACAATAAAGTGATTGATTGCATCATAAGCTAAGCCCAAACCAACCACAGGAAGCCTTCATGAACATGAAGGCTTTTTTAATTTCTATTTACCTATACATCATCATTTTTGTCTGGCTTCAAGGGACAGGCCGAAACTATCTCTCGCATCAGTTATTATGTCCAATATTGCAATGGTTTACAGGCTTTTCACTGTCATGCCTTCATCAACACCAGCTAATTTTCACAACCCCATAATTCCCATTTCGAGTAGTATCAACCAGGCATTCAGTTATTGAATTTTCCTTTTTTAAAATGACAAAATCATGCGGTTCAATTATGGGAAGCAGCCTGTTGAGCTCCCCTTGGCAAGCGAATATCCTCTACCATATCTTGTACGTCCATAGGAGGTGCTGGCGTCAGAAATGAAACGGATAGCGAAATGACAAAATTTAGTACCATTCCTAAAGAACCGATACCTTCCGGAGAAATACCAAACCACCAGTTTTCCTCCAAATTTACCTCTGGTGCTATGATTTTGAAATAAACGATATAGCTTGCAGTGAAGATCAAGCCTACAATCATGCCGCTAATGGCACCGAATTTATTCATTCTTTTATAGAAAATACCCAGAATAATAGCAGGGAAAAACGATGCTGCAGCCAAGCCAAAAGCAAAAGCGACTACTGCTGCGACATAGTCCGGTGGGTGAATTCCAAAATAAGCAGCCACTATAATTGCGACAGCAATACTAATTCTTGCCGCCCTTAACTCACCTTTTTCGCCGATAGCAGGCATAAGTGCATTTTTGAGCAAATCGTGAGCTATGGAGGACGAAATAACTAATAATAAACCTGCCGCGGTAGAAAGTGCGGCAGCAAGCCCGCCGGCAGCCACCAAAGCGATGACCCAATTGGGCAAATCCGCAATTTCGGGATTAGCGAATACAATAATATCTAAGTCAACGTCCAACTCATTTCCTTCCCATCCTCTAGCCTCGGCAGCAGCTAAAAATTCCGAATCACTGCTAGTGTCGTTATAGTACTGAATTTTGCCGTCCTTATTCTTATCATCAAATCTTATGAGTTCTGCCTCTTCCCAGGTTTTAAACCAACCTGGCACTTCCTCGTATGCAACATTGTCTACAGTTTTTAGCAAATTGATCCTTGCAAAAGCTGCTACTGCCGGTGCCGTTGTGTATAATATAGCAATAAATAGCAATGCAAAACCCGCGGATATTCTAGCATCTTTTACCTTTGGTACGGTAAAGAATCGCACGATTACATGAGGCAAACCGGCCGTCCCAACCATTAAAGCCAATGTGATGGCCATAATATCCAGTGTACTTTTCTTTTGTGCTGTATATTCTGCAAACCCTAAATCAGTTGACAAGCCGTCCAGTCTTTCAAGGAGGGAAACACCACTTTCAGTAAAAGAGCCCATTCCGAATTGAGGAATGACATTGCCAGTAATGGCAATGGAGATAAATATCGCAGGAACAGCATAGGCAAACATCAAAACGCAATACTGCGCAACCTGCGTGTACGTGATGCCTTTCATCCCTCCAAATACTGAGTAGAAGAAAACAATAGCAGAGCCTATGATCACACCCGTAGTGATGTCCACCTGTAAAAACCTCGAAAAAACTACTCCTACGCCGCGCATCTGCCCTGCTACATAAGTAAAAGAGATGAAAATTGCACAAATGATGGCCACCAGTCGAGCAGTCTGAGAATAATAGCGCGCTCCTACAAAATCTGGGACGGTAAACTTGCCAAACTTTCTCAGATAAGGCGCCAAAAGTAAAGCAAGTAGTACATACCCTCCTGTCCATCCCATTAAATACACAGACCCATCGTAGCCCATGAGGGATATTAGACCTGCCATTGAAATAAAAGAAGCTGCCGACATCCAGTCAGCGGCAGTGGCCATGCCATTAATAATAGGATGAATACCTCCACCTGCGACATAAAAATCCTTCGTTGAACCGGCCTTAGCCCATAAAGCAATACCGATGTACATCGCAAAAGTGATCCCAACAATAATGTATATCCAAGTCTGTTGATCTGCCATCCCTTCGCTTATTTTTCGTCTACGTCAAACGCTTTGTCCAATCGGTTCATAAGATATACATATATGAATATGATGATTACAAACACATAAATTGACCCCTGCTGAGCAACAAAAAAACCCAAAGGGAAACCGCCTAGATAAAACTGGTCTAAAAAATCATGAAAAAAAATACCCGCACCGAACGACACCAAAAACCATATTGAAAGTAATATCATCAGGTATCTTAAGTT
>JBGSXH010000335.1:0-12930 GCA_041751515.1 Cyclobacteriaceae bacterium
TTTTGCCAACCAGGTGAGATGTATATTGCAAAATCCCATGGAAGAAATTCAATATTATGATGTTACCCTGGCCTCGTTTGCCCGGCAAACAGAAAACGGGGTATTGGTGACTAATTCGGAAGGAGAAATTGAGTGGGCAAACGATAAGTTTTTGCAATGCTGTGGATATGTTTTGCCAGAGGTTTTGGGGAAGAAACCTGGCCATATTTTACAAGGTCCCCTAACGGACCCCGCGACTATTACCAAGATTAGGAAAGCCTTAAAACAGCAGAAATGCTGTGATGTAGAGATCCTTAATTACAGAAAGAACGGGGAGGTTTACTGGCAATCTTTGAACATTACGCCCATTCTTAATGAGGAGGGTGCTACGGAAAGATTTATCAGTTTTCAGAAAGATATTACCAAAAGAAAACAGCAGGAGGAGAAATTAAAGCTTCTGAATGTTGATATGAAAGTGATGCAGGGTGCCATTGACCAAAAAATGGAGACTGCAATTTCAAATGCGCAAAGTGACCTTCGCGCATTGATAGAAAACACCTCTGATTCCATATGGTCTATCGATCATAAATTTTATTTACGCACAGTGAATTCAGTTTTTGCTTCTTTTTTTAAAGACATTTATGGCGAGAATTTAAAACTTGGTGCAAATTTTCTTGATCAGATTCGTGCTGTGATGAAGCCCGAAAAATATTTTCGATACAAAGTATGGTTGGAAGAGGCAATGGAAGGGGAGGTATTGGTCAAAGAAGATACTTTTAATCACCGGAATAAAAACTACTACTACCAGATATCTTTTAACCCTATAAAATCGCATAGTGGCGATATTACAGGTGTTTCGGTGTTTGGAAAAGACATAACAGTCATCAAGCAAAATCAGGAAGCGCTTAAAAGCCGGGAAACAGCCTTGTTAGAGGTTGCTCAGGATCTTGATATGCTCATCTATCGTGCTTCGCATGATTTTCGGGGTCCTGTCGCCACTATTAAAGGATTGCTCAACCTGATGAAGATCAATACGGAGAGGCCCACTTCTGAGGTAGAATACTTGGAATTGCTTGACAAAACTACCCATAGGCTGGATGAGCTTATTATGCGGATGAATACGGTCACCTATACGCGCAAAGAGGCCATCATTAATGAAGTGATAGACCCGGAAGTACTCATTCTTCATGTTGCAGATACCTTGACCGTAAACCCTCGCCAGGCTGGACTATCCGTTATTGTGGATAACAAATATCAGCATACTTTCGCTTCCGACGCCTTTAGGATGGAGACAATATTCAGAAACCTGCTTGATAATGCTGTGAAGTACCTGCGAAAACAAGTGGATAGTTTCTGCCTGATTGAGCTAAGTGGCAATCAGAATGTACTGGAAATCGTCATCCAGGACAATGGAAAAGGGATACCTGACGGTTATAAAAACCGTATTTTTGGAATGTTCAACCGCTCCGGGATGGAAACCTCCGGCAGCGGCCTCGGGCTTTATGTTGTAAAGGTAGCAGTGGAAAAAATAGGAGGTAGTATTACGCTTAATCCAACTATGGGAACGGGAGTATGCATACAGATAACTATTCCCAATAAGTATGTTGCTTCTGCGGATGCTTGATATTATTCTTTTCAAAAAAAACACCCAGCAACATTAATTTTTAATAAGCGTTACGATAATTAATGTATATTGATTGATTATATGCTTTCACTGTTTTGATAAATACATATCAGAACTTTAACTCATAAATAAACGTCTGTTTGTACATGAATTAATTAATTTTAACTTCGAATGATGTATAGTGGCATATAATTCTTCGAAGCATTTTTTGATAGATATGGTTTAAACTACCAGTTTGATTATAACCTTATGGTAGATAATAATATTTCCACAGTTGGTGTCAAAGACCTGGTGGGTTTTATCCGAAAATCTCATTTTGATGAGTACTTGTCGACTTATGTGCGACTGCTTGTGCTGGCTAAAATTCCTATTTTAAGATTTTATGAAAATTACTCTGAAGAGGAGCTCGTAGAGATCAGCCGAGGAGATACTCTTGCAGAGTTTGAAGCAATATTGGATGATACGTATCTTCCCTATTTTCAAAAATCGCTGGAACAGTTTACCTCCAACACAATTGAGAAATTTTCTAATGACTCTGTTCAAAGCGTTGATATACTAACCATACATTCTTGTAGAAAAAGAGCTTTAATTTCTTTTTTAGGTAGATGTTGTAGCGATAATAACCGCCTTGACAGTACGCGCATTTGCGATTCGCTGGAGATTTTTTTCAATACGCTGAATATACAAGCCATTGACGCTTTTGTAAAAGTGCATAATGCAGAGCTCAGATCAAGCAATAAACTACTGCAGGAGCATCAGGAAGAACTTCAGGCCGCCAATGAGGAGATTTCTGAAAGCTATGAGAAAATGATTGAGCTAAAAGAAGCATTCAAAAGTAGTGCTGCCCAGTTTCAATCTGTCTTGGATGCCATTCCGCAGATCACCTGGACTTATTCCGCAGATGGCAAAATTACCTATGTGAATAAAAGGTGGATAGACTTTACGGGAATTAATCTCGAAAACAGCAAAAAAGGGCAGTACCTCAATGCTATTCATCCTGAAGACAGGCCCAAAACTGATAAAGTGAAAAAGGAAGGGTTTGCCAACTTAAGCAGTTATCAGATTGAATTACGCTATATTAATCAGGCGACTGAAGAGTACCGCTGGCATTTGAAACGTACAGTGCCCGTTTATGATACGAACAATAAGCTGATCATGTGGGTAGGAACCTCTACAGATATACATGATAAGAAAATTGCTGAGCAGACCCTGGAAAGAGAGCAAAAATACCTGACCACAGTTTTTGATAATGTAGAAGATGCCATCGTTGCTTGTGATCATAAAGGCAGACTATCATACTTCAATAAGGCTGCAAAAGAGTTGCATGGAATGGGGCCAAACTTGGAAAATTCTTCTGAATGGCCTAAGAAATACCAGCTCTACAGTGCTAACGGCAGGAAATTACTGGAAGAAAAAGATTTACCACTATTTCGTGCATGGCGTGGAGAGCGAGTCAGTAATGTTGAAATGAGTGTTAAATCTGCAGAGGGTACACGAAAGTACATTCTCGCCAGTGGACAGCAGATCGTAAATACGGAGGGAGAGAACCTGGGTGCCGTAGTAGTAATGCGCGACATCACAGAAACGAAGCGGGCGCACCGTTCACTGGAGAAAAGTGAGAATATGCTTCGGCAGGCACAGGAAATGGCCAATGTGGGTCATTGGGAATACAGTTTTAAGCTGGATTCGCTGCATTTCTCTGATCATCTTTTTAAGATTTTCGGTATAAAGAAGCAGCCATTGTCGCTGGAGAAATTTATATCGCTTATCCATGATGAAGATGCTGAGAAGTTGAGCACGTATTTTAATGATGTGCAAAAAACAAATAGCAGCTTCACTTGCGAATATAGGATTATCAGGCTGGATGGTACTATCAACTACCTTCTCACGTTTGGGAAGCCTGTACGCGGTAAAACCGGAGAAGTAGTGAAGATACGTGGCTATAGTCAGGACATTACCGAAAGGGTACTTGCCGAAAAATTATTGGCCAGCAAAAACGAAGAACTCAGTGGAGCATACGAGCACTTAAAAAAAGCACAAAGTCAGCTTGAAGTGCTAAATGTGGAGCTGGAGACCCGCATTGCGAGTAGGACCCAGGAATTAACGGAGAAAAATAATCAATTAAGCAAAATCAACGGCGATCTCGATAACTTCATTTACACCGCCTCTCATGATCTTAAGTCGCCAATCGCCAATATTGAGGGCTTGGTCTATGTGCTTAGAAAGAAGCTTGAAAGCAAATTTGAAGAAGATGAAGAGAAAATTCTCGGTCTTATGGACATGGCTGTAGCCCGTTTTAACCAAACGATTCGAGATCTCACAGAGATTACTAAAGTACATAAAGATTTAAATGAGAAGAAAGAGCTGGTTTCGTTCGACGCATTAATTAAAAACGTCGTGAAGGACCATCATAAGGTTTTGGTCGATTGTAATGGTAAGGTAGATTGCAATATCCAACTGGATCATTTGGTGTTTTCACCAGCAGACCTGCGCAGTATTTTTTCAAATCTGCTTTCCAATGCAATCAAGTATAAAGCCCCGGACCGCGATCCACTGGTAGTCATCAGCACCAGAAGGGAGGATGATTTCTCGGTAATAGAATTTAAGGACAACGGACTTGGTATAGAAGAGAGTCAAATCGATAAAATATTTACCATGTTCAAGCGCCTTCATACGCATGTAGAAGGAACAGGAGTAGGGCTTTACCTGGTGAAACGTATTATAGCCAATAACAACGGCGAAATTAAAGTAAAAAGTAAACTGGGAGAAGGCACTACTTTCATTATTAGGTTTAAAGCGGATCCTGCCGTTGCTAAAAAGGCTTTATCTATGAATTAAGCCTTTAGACCATAAAAGCTTTGAAATATAAGGGTGATTTTGCTAATGCAAGGTCACCCTTTATTGTGCAGGTCTCCAGAGCTGTGTCTGGCGAAATGCCTTTCGAAAACACCTGCCAGGCCGTTGCTGCAGGTATCATCAACTCCGCCCTGCAAGCAGTGTCCGTAGTCTTTTTCCAGCCGTTTTCCGTGTTTATAAAGAACCAGCGGAGTGCCTGGTCAGGAATGCTGATGGCAATGCAATCGCCGACACTGGCACTAGCATATTGCTGTAAGGCATGTGGCATCCCCAACATGAGGGTATCCAGAAATGGTGGGAAAAATATGTTATTGACCAGAGTTTCTCTTCCCGTTGCGATTCTTATCTGTTCCTGGTGTAGCCACTTTTCAGTGTATTCCCGTGCAATGTCAAACCAGTTGGAAGACGTTTTATCTCCCGCCCAACTGACCGGAAAAACGGCAGTGCCCATGGGATCCAGTGCTTTGAACTGGCCAATATACATTTCACTACTTATACTCAGTAAGTCTATGAGCAGGCGTGGACTTAGCCTGTCAGCAGCATTTACCCAGATTGCATTCATTTCGTTCAAATGTACCAGCAAATCCTGGTTTTTTGAGGCAGGGTTTCCAAAGTATTTATCCCGGTGGATTGCTATGCGTCTGAAATTGCCATCTAACAAATGTGCAACAATGTCCTTAACCGTCCATGCCCTGCATAGGGTGGGATGATTCCATTCCTCATCCAGCAGATCTTTTAATAAGTTGATCAGATGATTATCAAGTGGTTTAAACAAGTGAATGGTATCAATCATGATTTGCTGTGAATGCTTAATCGTTGCTAATTTAAGCATATTTCGATAGAAATGTTGCAGCATTGGGGCATTGATGATGGTAGCTTGCGTCAGAAATTATGCTGGTTTACGCAATAAAGATAGAAAGCGCTAAATCAAAAACAGCCATGGCTTCATGTGCCATAGCTGTTTTGATGATTATTGAAAATGCATCGCTACTCTACTAGTTTTCCATCTCTACCCTGTTACGCTCCTGCTCGCCCGATCCTGTTCTGCGACGGCTGGGTTTGATGTCATTGCTGCCAAAGCGGTAGCTAAAGCTGAGTCGCACCTGTCGGCTTTCCCAGTTGGAATAGATGTCCAGGTCCATATTAGCATAATTAATATCACCCTGGAATCGCATCGTATTGAAAATGTCATTCACGTTCAATTTTACACTGGCCTTCTTATCCCAGAATTGCTTCTGAATACCTGCGCTTAGCATGTACATCGAGCGGATATTGATAATGCCATCCACAGTAGGTGCATTATAAAAGCCAGTGATCTCTCCGGAAAAATCATTCCCGAATTTGAAAGTATTGTTTGTATTGATATTGTAGGAAAACTGACTGTTATCCAGTTGCTCGCCCAGGTATTGAGAAAGATATTGGTTATAAAAGACCGTTACGTTATTGTTCATCGTCCACCAGTCGGTAATGTCTATCGGTGCACTCAGGTTAAAGTTATAGTTGCGCAACACGTCAAGGTTTTCCATGGATGCGATTGTTACACCGGTGGCATCATTCTGCCGGGTCACCTGCGTAAATACATCCTGCGTTTCACTATAGCCGATGGAGGTGATGATCATGCCTTTCCAGCTATAATTGAACTGATAATTATTGGTAAACTGCGGCTGCAGATAAGGATTGCCCTCAAAATAAGTCAGCGGATCCAGGAAGTATAGAAACGGGTTCAGGTTTCTGTAGTTCGGTCTGTCAATTCTTCTACTAAAGTTGATGCCCACATTATGGTTTTTGCTGATGTCCCGGTTAACAAAGACACTGGGAAATAACTTTGTATATTCCTGCTCGACGACACTCTGCGTAGTCACTGAGTTGCCTGAAATTTTGGTATGCTCCGCTCTTAAACCTACTTGCACCTTATAAGCACCTAATGCGCCATTATAATTCAGGTAGGCAGCATTGATGTTTTCATCATAAAGGAACTGATTGGAGCGCAAAGGGTCTGGCACAAAGCCTTGGTCTTCGCCCTGGTCTATTTCCCAAACCGCATCATTATCAGTGCTTACTATACTGCTTTTCCAGCCCATTTCCAGGTTACTGCTTTCTGTCAGCGGATGTGTATAGTCAATATTGGCTGACAAAATATCGATGACAGATGGCATATTACTGCGAAGAATCAAGGGGGAGTTATAAGGAACGCCCGCGCCGGTCAGGTACTCATTGCGTAGGTTATCCTGCATACTGGTGTTAAAGCGCGAGTAATCCACATCAAAATTCAATTCCCTGCTGGTAGTATCGAAAGTGTTTCTGTAGTTAAGGTTGATGGAGTTATTTTCAAAACTACGGGTGGTATTATTGATCATATTCAGTACAGAATCTGGCTGAGAACGAAAGTTTCTGCTGACGTTCCCTGCATTATACATATTGGTGCGATTAACCATATTGCCTGTTCCCTGGCTCATAAAGCCATTGGCCATCACCCCGATGGTGCTGTTGTCGGTAAGGTTATAGTCTATGCCCCCTTTATAACTGAAGTTTTGGCCATCATACACCCGGTTATTGCGACCTTCATATAAGGTGGTATTGTTATTATTAGTAACATAGCGCTCAATGGTCTGGTTGTTAAACGACTCAAAATGCCCGGCATTCAAATTCGCAAAGGTATTGAATCTGCCATTGCGATAGTTCAGATTGGTGCCCCCGTTCAGTTTGGGATATGCACCATAGCCCGCATTGAGATTGACGCTACCGTTCATGCCCGCCTGCTGGTTTTTCTTCAATTTAATGTCGATGATCCCCGAATTACCTGCAGCATCGTATTTTGCTGAAGGGTTGGTGATGATATCGATGGAGGCAATTGCGTCGCTTTGCATATTGCGCAGCATATTGTTCAGCTCATCTTCGGATAGAAAAGTACGCTTGCCGTCTATCATGACAATCACGCCCTGACGCCCTCGCAGGCTAATTCTGCCCTCAGAATCGATAATAACGCCAGGTGCTTTTTCTAAAACTTCCAACGCTGTGCCACCGGCGGCAACCAGACTGTTTTCCACATTCATGACAATTTTATCCAGCTTTTGCTCAATGAAGGGTTTTTCACCTACCACCACCACTTCTTCCAGATTGGTAACACCACTGTCAAAAGCCAAAGTGCCTACTTGATGATCAGGAGAACTTGCAGATATGCTGAATTTTTCTGAGAAGATACGGTTATAACCCACGCTGCTGGCTGCGATATAGTAGTCGCCCGCTTTGATATTGCCTATCTCAAAAAAGCCTTTATCATCCGTAATACCACCTTTTGCGAGGGAAGAATCGGATGCCTGCAGCAGCATAATTGTGGCAAACTCCATTGGACTGCCTTGTTCGTCGGTTAACTTTCCTGATACACTGCCATTGCTAAAGTCCTGGCCTAATGCCATTTGCGTGATGCTCAGAAGAAGAAGTGCTAAAATTTGTCTCATGATGTATAGATTGAAATGAAATATTTTGAACTACTATATTATTCGTACAATACTAGGTAAAGGTTGCTACTATGCATAACATAGTTCATAGTATTACACAAGTGGTTATTTTTTTGTTTGAGTTTACTGATGAGATGCTGGACTTCATGCTTACGTTGCACGGTTGGCTACTTTTCTGAATTAAAAGTTGATAGGCGGTTTAAAGTAGGGTTGGACTGTTGATTGGGGTTGATTTTATGATTGCGTTGAGCTTTGCAGGGTAGGACAATGTGAATCACGGATTTGAAGGATTGAAGGATAGCACTGATTTTTGAGTATTGGGATGAATTGACAAAACACTATGAAAGTGTGTGGCGCTCGGGTTACGGTGGCAGATTTTGGCTAAAGCCTTTGGGAGGAATAGCAATAGTATCCTCCAGCTAAAGCAGGAGGCAATTTATCTGTATTTTTCCTTTCTTATTTTTCAGCAAAAATGTGGGTTTAGCCCATGCTACCCAGCATAGATTGATGATAAGGGCCTTAGCCTATAAATAATGAGGATAAAACTATCATCCTCTATATCAATGGACAATGAAAACAAATCCGTGACATCCAATCATCCGTGCTAATCGGTGATTCAGACAAAAGGGGCAATGTTTGAATCACTGATTTAAAGGATTGAAGGATGGCACTGATTTTTGTTGATTGGGAGGAATTCGCAAATTCTATGAAAGTATGTGGCGCTAGAGTTATGCTGGTAGGATCGTTAAAGCCTTCGGAAGGAATGACAATATAGTCCTCCGGCTAAAGTATGAGGTAATTTGGCTGTATTTTTCCACTTTAATCCTTCACCAAAAGAGTGAATTTCCGTTTGTTGCAAAAAAATAAGGCAGCACTTTTGCCGTGCTGCCTTATTTATCGATTAATACTTGCTATGATGATCAGGTAGTGTATACGGAATTGAACAATACATAATCGGTGGTAAGGTCGGCACCCCAGCCTGTGGCTGTGGCCTCGCCATTTTTAAGATCGAGCTTGATAAAAACATGCGATTCGCGAAGCAGCTTTTTCATATAGGCTTTATCGAATTGCTGCGGCTGCCCGTCCTTCAGCACTTTAATCATGTCCTTTTCAACACCCAGATACAGATCAACCGCTTCATAGTCAAACTCAACTTCTGCATTTCCTGCGGCACATATGATACGACCCCAATTGGAGTCACGGCCGAACATGGCCGTTTTTACGAGGTTGGAATTGGAAATATTCCGCACTAGTTTACGTGCATGGACTTCGTCCGGTGCATTAATGACTTCATATTGTATCACCTTCGAAGCGCCTTCTCCATCGGAGACGATCAACTTGGCCAGGTGTATCATCATCTCTTCCAGCTTTTCTCTGAAAATCCCGTAAAGTGGATCGCTTTCTTCAGTGATTTCCGGGTTACCGGCCATTCCATTAGAAAGTACTGCGACCATATCATTGGTGGAAGTGTCTCCATCTACAGTGATCATGTTGAAGGAGCGGTTGGCACATTCCCGGGTAGCCTTGCCAAGTAGGGCAGGGGAAATGGCAGCATCACAGACAATAAAGGCCAACATGGTGCCCATATTCGGATGAATCATGCCTGAACCTTTGGCGATACCCGCCATGCTACAGGACGTTTCATCCAGTTGAAATTCCAGAAAACCTTCTTTGGCAAAGGTGTCGGTAGTGAGAATGGCATTGGCCACAAAAGCACCGGCATTGGCTTTGCTGCTCAGTTTACTAACATTTTCGCGGATACCATGCACCACTTCTTCCGTCGGAAAAGGCTCTCCGATAAGCCCGGTAGATGCTACGAGTGTCAGTGATTTGTCGATTTTCAGCTCTTCAGCTAATGCATCAGCCATGGCTTCGGCACCTGCCCGGCCCTGAGCACCGGTGCAGGCATTTGCATTACCGGCATTGATGACGATGGCCTGTGCCTTCCCATCTTCAATATGCCTTTTGGAAACTTTTATAGGTTCTGCAACCACTTTATTCAGCGTAAAAACAGCCGCTGCACTGGCAGGGACTTCGGAAAAAATGATAGCAAGATCTCGCCGCATGGATTTAACACCCGTATGGGCGCCCCAGCAGCTAATACCTTTTACATTGGTTATATTTTTTATCATATGGGTTTTTTCTTAAGGCATAACAGGAACCAGATTCAGTCCTGTGGTTTCTTCTAAATTAAACATCAGATTCATATTATGTACCGCCTGCCCTGCGGCACCTTTTACCAGGTTGTCGATGGCGGCAACTGTAATAATACGGTTGGTGCGCTCATCGTAAGTGCAGTATACATCGCAATAATTAGAAGCTTTGACATCTTTCAATGAAGGGGCTTCATTGCGAACGCGTATAAAAGGCTGGTCGGCATAGACTGTTTTGTAGACTTTCTGCAAGGTATGGGTATCTGTCGACTGTAGCGGCCGGGAGTAGATGGTAGCAATGATACCCCTATCTATTGGCAGTAAATGAGGCGTGAATTGCACCATCACATTGGCACTATCAAGCGACTGTAGTTTCTCTTCTATTTCTATCGTATGGCGGTGAAATTTGAGGCCGTAAGGCTTAAAATTGTCATGCACATTAGAAAAATGCGTGATGTTGCTGGGCTTGACGCCAGCCCCGGTAGCGCCAGTCTTGGCATCAATGATGATATCATCCTGGTGAATCAACTTATTTTTGATCAGTGGATAAAGTCCCAGAATGGCGCTGGTGGGGAAACATCCCGGATTCGCCACCAGTTTGCTTGCTTTAATTTTGTCGGCATAAAGCTCTGGCAAACCATAGGCTGCATTTTTAAAGCCTGATGGAAAGATATGCTGGTTTTTGTACCAGCTTTCATACACCGAAGCGCTGCTCAGCCGAAAATCTCCGGAAAGGTCGATGATTTTAAATTTAGCATCGCTGTATTTTTTTACGAAATTCATGGATATCCCATGCGGTAAAGCCAGGAACACCACGTCCAGCTCATGCTGTTCTACGGCGGCAAGCGGCTGTAAGACCATATCGGCAAGGCCTACGAAAGCAGTATGGATATCAGAAAACTTTCTGCCGGCCTTACTTTCAGAGGTAATCAGGCTGATTTCTGCCTGAGGGTGATTTAATAGAATGCGCACAAGTTCAGAGCCGGTATAGCCCGTTGCGCCTATAATGCCTACTTTAAGTTTATCCATGATTTTCGTTGAGGGTTTCTGCAATTATATCGATGGCTTTTTCCATTTCATCATAGCCGATCGTCAGGGGTGGAACAAAGCGCAGTACATTGCCTGCGGTAGCATTGGCCATTAAGCCTTTTTCAAGCATGGCTAACACATAAGGTTTGGTTTCAAAATCAAATGACGCACCTACCATCAATCCTAATCCCCTCACTTCCTGCAGTCCTTTCAGGCCTTTTTCTTTCAGCTTATTTTGTAGCCACGCTCCTTTTTCAGTGGCAGCCTTGAGCAAATCTTCCGTTTCAATCACTTCCAGGGTGGCCAATGCAGCAGCACATACCAGCGGGTTACCGCCAAAGGTAGTGCCGTGGTCGCCAAAATTCATGGCCCCAGCCACTGCACCATTGCACAAAAATGCGCCTATGGGCGTGCCGCTGCCCAGCCCCTTGGCCAAGGTCATGACATCGGGCTGAATGCCATAGTGCTCTTTGGCAAACATTTTACCCGTTCTGCCCATACCACACTGTATTTCGTCGAAGATGAGCACGATGCCCTCATCATCACATAGTCTTCTCACCTGCTTCATATATTCAGGCTCCGCCGGCCAAATGCCGCCCTCACCCTGAATTGGTTCCAGAATAATGGCCGCCGTTTCTTCGCTGATGGCCGCCTTTAAAGCTTCGATGTCGTTGAATTTTACCTGCTTAAAACCCGCAGGGATAGGCTCAAAACCATCCTGCATCTGCTTTTTACCGGTAGCGATCGTGGCCATGGTACGGCCATGAAAGGAGTTTTGCATGGAGATGATTTCCCCTCCCCGTCCGACACTATGTGCATATTTCCGGGCGACCTTAATGGCCCCTTCGACCGATTCTGCCCCGCTATTGGTGAAGAATATCCGCTCCAGTCCGGAAAGGCGGGTAAGCTTTTCTGAAAGTGCTACCTGAGGGACGCTGACATAAAAATTAGAAATATGCATTAATTTCTCTGCCTGCTGCTGTATGGCCTTTACCACCGTCGGGTGGCAATGGCCTACATTATTCACTGCAATGCCCGCCAGCATATCAATGTATTCCTTGCCATCCATGTCCCAGACTTTCGCCCCTTTGGCACGGTCCAGCGCCAGGGGAAAGCGATTAAAGGTAGGCAGGTAGTTTTGTTTATCTTTGGTTAATAGGTTTTCGTGTTCGTTCATGCTTTTGTGATTATGGTTCCTGTTGCTGTATCGCCAATAGCGGCCAGCAATTGTTCGGGTTTGGTGCCATTGATAATCCTTGCCTTAGCTGCACCTTTCTCAAGGGCAATCTGGCAGCTTTCCATTTTGGGGATCATCCCTCCGGCAATTACGCCCTTTTCAATGAGCACATTGATGCTTTTGGCATCGGTACTGCGAATGAGGGAAGCCGGGTTTTTAATATCTTCCAAAAGCCCGTCCACATCGGTAAGCACCAAAAACTGCTGTGCTTTCAAAGCCCCGGCCAGGTGCCCGGCAAACATATCAGCATTGATATTATAATCTTTCCCTGCTGCATCGCTGCCCAGGCAGGCGACCACAGGGATATAATCTGCAGCCAATAGCGTATTGATCAATGTGGTGTCAATGCTTTTCACGTCTCCTACTTGTCCCAGGTCGATGGCTTGAACACCATTGTCAGTTTTTTCTTCGTGCAGGCGTTTGACCGCCTGCACCATGCCTCCGTCTTTGCCGGAAATGCCCACCGCCTTATGGCCAGTCTGATTAAATAAATTCACCAGTTTGCCATTGACTTGTCCTTTGAGTGCCATTTCAATATAAGGCAAAGCTTCCTCAGAAGTGACGCGATGCCCGCCGGCAAATTCAGAGCTGACG
>JBGSXH010000336.1:0-3314 GCA_041751515.1 Cyclobacteriaceae bacterium
ATGAAGATGAACATTATCCAATCAACGCTCCAGATCCAATTGAGGCAATAAAGTTTAGGATGGAACAAATGGGGATGGATAATAAGGATTTAGCTGATATTATTGGGTATAAGAGCAGGGTGTCGGAGATTTTTAGCCGAAAAAGAAAACTCACGCTCAAGATGATCAGGAATCTTCACGAAAAGTTAAAGATTCCCTACGAATCATTGATTACGGATTATTAAAGCACAATTGCCAACATTGTGTAGTATCCATACCGCCGATGTGGCGACGGAAAGTTTCTGCTTTTGAATATTTTCAGCAAATGCAGAAAGTAAAGTCGTTATAAACCGGCACTTGGGGCAAAAAAATCACCAGAACAATAGAAAACAGAACTTTTTTGCTGATAAGATAAAACAGAAAGCCCTTTACACACCAATAAGTCTGGAAAAGCTAAATGGTGGACTGGAAATTTTATTTAACTATGGTAGTGCTTCACTAGATCTACAGGATTGCACTATCCATAAAAATGGCGGAAAAGAATTTCAATTGGGTCCCATACATTGATGCTTTTCACCAAAACTCTCACAAACCCAATCCCGCCTTATAAGAACGGGATACTTTCAGCCATACATCGGCAATTTTTACTTTGTCCTGGGTATAGGCAGTGATCTTTGCTTTGTTGACGACAAATGAGCGATGGATTTGGATTAAAATCTGCGGATCTACTTGCTGCATGATGTTCTTAAGGGTGATTTTGGATAAGATGGGTTTATCATCGGCCAAATAAAACTTTACATAATCACCCATGGCTTCCAGGTAGAGCATTTCCCGAAAGCGTATTTTGACCATCTGCCTGTCGACTGAGATGAATAGATGGTCCAAAGCGGCGGGCTGTACTTTGGTTTGCTGCGTTTGCTCTATGGGGTAAATGGCCTTCAGGAACCGCTCAAAGGAGATGGGCTTTAACAGATAGTCCAGCGCCCGTACCTCAAAGGCTTCTACCGCGTAATTTCTATGGGCGGTAACAAATATAACATAAGGGACATTGGTGATACTTTTGACCATCGTTATTCCATCGAGCCCTGGCATTTCAATGTCTAATAGCAATAAATCTACCTGCTTACTCGCTAGAAATGCTTTCACCTCCCATGCATTTTTAAATACGCCTTTAAGTGTCAAGTACGGTACCTTTTCCACGTAAGACTTCATGAGCTGTCTGGCGAGCGGCTCATCGTCGGCGATGATGCAACTATATTCTGACATGGCGGGGTAGGGCTATTTTCAGATGATACATGTGATTGTCTGTAAAGGAGTCCATGCGAAATGCATTGCCGTAAACGTACTGAAACTGCTTGCCAATATTGTCCAGCCCTATGCCGGCGCCCGCGTTTGCTGCGGCTGCATTATAGGTATTGGCGGAGGCAATGTGCAGGTGTTGTTGATCACTGTTGATAGATAAATCAATGACGACCTTCCCCTGGTTGTTCATGGCACCGTGTTTAAAGCAGTTCTCCATTATCGTGACCAAAACCAGGGAGGGAATTTGGAAACTTTCAGCATGCTCCAATCTTATATTTGTTTTCAACGACAGGCGGTCTTCGTAGCGCACGCTTTCTAAATAAATAAAATCATCCATAATGGCTATCTCTGAATGGATATCAACCAAATCATGCTTTTCTGCCCGCAGGATATAGTCCAGCAAGCTACTCAACTTTAAAACCAGCTCCGGAGCCTTGTCGGACTTTACAAGGCATAAGGCATATAAATTATTCAAGGTATTGAACAGGAAATGCGGATGAAGCTGGGTTTTCAGAAAGCGCAGCTCCGCTTCTGCTGCGTTCTTTAGCGCAGTTTCCTTTTCCTGGTTGGCCACACTCCACTTTCTTGTCACCTGAATGGCGACAAATAAGATCACCAGCAAAAACAAAATGGCCACCAATGTGAAAATGTCCCTGGTAGCAGGCGGCATGCCTTCAAACTTGTAATCGGCCTTAAAGATGAATATGGCAAAATTGATCATGGTAGCTGCATACAGTGAGGCAATCAGCGTATAGACCACATAAACGAAGAACCTGATATACTTTTGTTTTAGCAAGTACACTTCCAGGAGATAATAGGTAATGAGGTAAGCGCTGCCCACAGGAATAGGAGAATAGACCAGTGTCAGGAAGATGGCTTCCTGCCAATCGCTTCTGTACCCTATAATAAGAATACAGAGTGACAGGGCTAAAAGCCAGTAAACAATATGCAATAAGATTCTTTTGTACATTCGCTTTAAAGATACTGATTTCAGTAATTGAATATACAAAAAGTCGGCAGGCGGCTACTAAAGGTCGGTGGAATGCAATATTTCCTTTTAACGCTCCTTCTGTGTTATCCGGCACTATGGCAGGACAAGCTATCGATAAATAAAATGGAAGTGCAAGTGATTTGCTACTATTGAACTTCACTAAATATAATTTAAAGAAATGGGGTTTTTTATTGAAACGCACGTTGAAGGTGGATTGGAGTTTATGCTCATCCTTTTCATTTTATTACTCGCCACTATAGCCACTGGGGTGCTATCGATCATGCACAGACACGAAACAGTCAAACAGAAGAAGTGGATCCAAGTGAATCAGGATCTGGCAATTTTTGCTTTGGTTTGGGGTGTTTTAGGGCAAACTGTTGGCTTGTTTGCAGGTTTTCAGTCGATTGAAGCGGCAGGAGAGGTTTCGCAGGGACTATTAGCGGGCGGTCTTAAAGTTTCTTCCTACACCACCATTTACGGACTGTTGATTTATCTGATTGGTAAAAGTTTTAAGATTGCCAGCAACTTTCTTGAACATTGGTAGCGCAATTATATTTTCTCAAAAATATCCTAAAGAGGAAGCTACCTATCAAACTGCTAGCGGAGCTCGCATAGTGCAAAAGGTGGGTAGATTATGGAACCTCAGTTTCATAATCACTTCTTGCAATATGCCATCAGTTAGAGAAGGCGCTTCGGAAACACAACCGGAGAACATCTGATGCACTAATTTTACATTCACCAACTGAAAATTAAAGCGATGCAATTCACTGAATTACTGCTCATCTTAATTTCAATAGCCTACTTGGGATTAGACCGATTGATTGACATAAAGCTTAATAAGTTTTATATAGCCGGTCTGCTCCTCTTCATGATTGTCATCCATTTGGCATTTGATGGTTATCGATGGCAAATGATCCCGGCTTACTTGATTTGGCTTTTCTGCTTGATCACTGCCTTGAGAGCATCCCGAAAAAGATCATCTACTATTGTCGCGGTTCTAAAGACTATTGTTTTGATAGTGATGCTTGCATCAGCGATTTTA
>JBGSXH010000337.1:0-1862 GCA_041751515.1 Cyclobacteriaceae bacterium
GCTGCCACTGGGTGATGGCTATCTTGCCGAATTTAACATTGCCGTGGGTGGTGGGCTTTATGTCAACAATGGTCCGGAAATAGTTTTTACCTATTCTCCTGGTCCCTCTGTTCAATTTAATAGTGGTTTGAGAAAATACTATAATCTTACTAGGAGGAAAGAGAAAGGAAGAAAGCTGGCCAATAACTCTGGGAATTATTTTGGAGCCAAGTTAAAATATTCTTCCAGAGGATTAACGAGTCCCGACCATGATACCACGCTTGGTCCTGCGCCAAATACACTCAACGATGTACTGGTTTCTGAGATCCACTGGGGAATGCAAAGGAATATGGGAGATAGATTTATTTTTAACCTACACCTTGGTTACGGTTATATTCAGGATTTTAATAGTAACCTGGGTGCATTCAGTCCGACTTTCGGGTTTAAATTTGGCTATAAGATATTTTAAGTAAATTGACAGTACAGGTAAACTACTGTTTGACTTGAAATTTAATTTGTAGTTATTACATAAGTGCCAGTTATCATTGGCACTTATTTTTTGTAAGCATCTCAAGCTTTATAAGGAATAAAGGCTATAACAGTTAAACTATTTAAAACACTTCCGATAGGTTATCCAGCAACCAAAAAAAGATTAATTCCTTTGTAAAATATGGGTTACTTCTACCCATCCTATCGGATATAGTAATGATTGGTAATCAAGTATTAAGCACGAGGGGCTTGTCCGCAAGGGCAGGCCCTTTACTTAATCCACATTCTAACCGTTAACTAAGCAATTTTGCGTACCCATTCTTTTCGTTTCGGAATCTACCTGATAGCTTTATGTTGCATACTGCTAACATCCTGCTCAGATCACCTATGTCCTGCCTTTCAAAGTACGTTTATTTTGGACGATGAGGTAAGGGAAAAGCAATTCTCTTTATTTAATGAAGATGAAATGCCCAAAGATAAAGGGCATGTGAAAAAGCAGAAGAATGGTGTGGCCAGTCAGGTACCCTATAAGAAGAGAATGGACGAAATGCGTTCGATTGCAAGGGTAACCATCTATCCTCCCAAGGCTGTGGCTGATTCATCAATCCAGATAAACACGGCACCAAAAGCGCAGGATAACTAATTTTTATTTTAAAAAACATTGAACAGCAGCAGCCTGATTTTTAATGTTTTACATGTCGATCACTCTTGTAACGAATGATTTGATCGACTAACATCGTAATTAGGCTAGTGTATTGCCGATAAAAAGTATTTATTTGTAGGTTAATCTTCAAAGATAATAGATGAAAAACCATGTGCTGCCAGCAGACAAATTGGAAACTCAACTGATGAAAATTGTACAGATTTTCAGTTTAATTTTGATAGTAATAGGAGTCATGGCCTGCAAGGATGAGGATGACACGCCGCCTCCCGTAGATAACACCATTGTATTGTCGACATTTTCCCCCGGCACCGGAAACCCTGGAAGTAGCGTAACCCTCATGGGTAGCAATTTTCCTGATGCCGAAAATCTTCAAATTAACTTTTCTTCCTCAGAACAATCATTTACGGCTGCGATTTTTGAACACTCCGCCACGGAAGTGACTACCCGGGTCCCTGCGGATGCCAAAGCCGGCAATTGTAATATTACAATAATCGCCAACAACAGGGAATACACTTATGATGCTTCCTTTGAGGTGACCATACCATCGCTTAGAGTCATTGCAGTATCTGATACAATTATTCGCCAGGGTGAATCTTTCACCATCACTACAGAAAATTTGGAGAGTCCTGAACTGGTAGTAGTCTTTAACGACAACAAGGAGGCTGCGCTGGACATTTTAAGCTTCGAAAACCAGGAGCTTACTGTTGTCGTTTCGGAAAATTTTGCGCCA
>JBGSXH010000338.1:0-2086 GCA_041751515.1 Cyclobacteriaceae bacterium
GATCGTTTGCATTTTGAATAATTCTTCATAAAAAATATTATTTTTACCAGAGAAAATATTTCCCTCTTAGATTTTGTATAATGCTGTAATGACAAATATTAATTGGGGAATTCTTTAAAATGTGCTTAATTAAAAGAAGTATGTAGGGAAGTGCTGTATAGTTTGGCAGTTTGATTAGTAGTCAGTTTTGGTTATTTTTGTTTATACCTGCTAGTATCATCAACAAAATAAAATTTGTTTTTTTTAAATTTCGGCAACGTGAGCGATACAAAAACTATAAAATCAATTGACCTATCGGTAGAAGCTATTCTCAACGATTATAAAATCGGATGGGAGAGCAGGCATGCCAGTTTACTTGGTCGTAAGGAAGTTTTTATGGGCAAGGCTAAGTTTGGCATTTTTGGTGATGGCAAAGAAGTTGCCCAACTGGCAATGGCCAGGGCCTTCAAGGTTGGAGATTATCGTGCTGGCTATTACAGGGACCAGACTTTTATGATGGCCATCGATAAACTGACAATAGAGCAGTACTTTGCTCAATTGTATGCTCATACTGACGAAAAAGCTGATCCTGCTTCTGCAGGCCGGCTTATGAACGGGCACTTTGCCACCCGTATGCTCGATGCGGATGGTCATTGGAATGCACCTGCAAAACAGAAAAATTCCTCCTCGGATGTATCTCCCACAGCAGCGCAAATGCCCAGGCTGTTGGGTTTGGCATATGCTTCAAAATTGTATCGTCAGAACCCTGATTTACAGCACCTGAAAGAGTTCTCGAACAAAGGGAATGAAATTGCTTTTGGCACTATTGGAAATGCTTCCACATCGGAAGGCATGTTTTTCGAGGCTATTAATGCTGCAGGTGTTTTGCAGGTCCCTATGCTTGTTTCCGTATGGGATGATGAATATGGGATCTCCGTACCGAAGGAATATCATACTACAAAAGGTAATATCTCTAAAGTGCTGGCAGGGTTTCAGCGTGATAAGGATGGTGCTGGTTATGAGATATTTACCGTCAATGGCTGGGACTATGAGGCTTTGTTGGAGACTTATCAGCACGCCAGCAAAATATGTAGAGAAGAGCACGTGCCTGTATTGCTGCATGTGCAGCAAATGACCCAGCCGCAGGGACATAGCACTTCAGGCTCACATGAACGTTACAAGTCCAAAGACAGACTTGCCTGGGAGGCAGAGAATGACTGTCTCAAGAAAATGAGGGAGTGGATTCTTGAGCAGGAGCTTGCAGATGCCTCTGTACTCGATGAAATAGAAGAGGCAGCAAAAATACGTGCTAAAGAAGCTAAAAATGCCGCATGGAAAGCGTTTACAGATTCTATTAAAGAAGAGCAAAAAGGTGCGCTAGAAACGATTAAAGCTGCTGCATCGGCATACTCCTCTCAGCAAGATGCGCTAAATGAAATTGTTGCCCAGCTGGAAAGTACCCTCAACCCTATCAGACTGGATAGTATGAAGGCTGCTAAACAGGCTTTGTGGATATTGAGGTCGGTGTCAGGTAAAGAAAAGACTGCCCTGCAGCAATGGATAAAGGCGGCTATGGCGGAAAATGAAGGGCGTTTTTCATCCCATTTACATAGTGTGTCTGAGTTTTCAGTTGAAAACATTACAGTTGTTCCTGCAGCATATGCTGAAGATGCAGCACTGGTTGATGGGAGGGAAGTATTGCAAGCTTGCTTTAGAGCTGCTTTACAGCGTGACCCTACAGTTTTTGCTTTTGGCGAAGATGTAGGGAAGATTGGCGATGTTAACCAGGCTTTTGCTGGCTTGCAGGATAAATTCGGCGAATTGAGGGTTACAGATACCGGTATTCGCGAATGCACGATTATTGGACAGGGTATTGGTGCTGCCATGAGGGGGCTGCGACCTATAGCAGAAATTCAATATCTCGATTATCTATTATATGCCATTCAAATTCTTTCTGACGATTTGGCCTGTCTGCAATATAGAACCAAAGGAGGTCAAAAAGCACCTTTAATAGTC
Organism: Cyclobacteriaceae bacterium; assembly: GCA_041751515.1. GTDB lineage: Bacteria > Bacteroidota > Bacteroidia > Cytophagales > Cyclobacteriaceae > JBGSXH01. Next base: position 1,996 of record JBGSXH010000338.1, read on the forward strand.
AGGACAAGAGGACACAGGCTGGAAGGCGTATGGCATTCCGGATCACCAATTGGAATGATCCTTGGCAGCTTAAGAGGCATGCACGTACTCG
>JBGSXH010000339.1:0-1607 GCA_041751515.1 Cyclobacteriaceae bacterium
AAGATTACTAGAGCATATCGGTGCACAAATTATCAATGCCACAATGGAAGCTTATCCTCATATAAAACTTGTAGAAGTAAAGGTTTCAAAATTTAATCCGCCTATTGGTGGCGTTTGTCATCGCGCGGCGGTAAGTATGCAGAAAGGACGTTAGCCTTCAGATGCTTCAGTACTTTCTGCCTGTTTTTCTGCATTTGGGTTGATAAATGTAAATCCTCTGGCATCATTCCCTTCAAAGAAATCTACTTCCATTCCTAATAGGTACATGGTGTGCTTTTTGTCGACCAAAACCGGTATGCCTTCAAATTCATAAGATAAATCACTTTCTTTGGGAGTGTCAAAGCCCAAAAGATAAGACATGCCTCCACAGCCGCCACCACCTTTTACACCAACGCGCAAGGCATAACCTTGTGGAATGTTCTTGTTTTCCATAATGTGCTTTACTTCAATAGCTGCTTTTTGGGTGATGGTCACTGGCTTAAGTGCGGTAGTCATAAATTATTATTAATAGTGTATGTGGCTGTAGTCGAGTATGCAGCTTGATCAATCAAACTATTTGTCGAAGATCGGTATGCTGATTTTATTGAAAGTTTTTATCTTCACAAGTCATTTCTCTAAGGGTTTTCATATACTTGATTATCTTTGGCCTACGAATTAATGATACTTGAATGTTGTGCATAACAATATTATGTTTTAAATAATTCTAGTATCGATTTCAAAATTAACGATTACATGGAGCTTTTACTTGAGTTTATTAAAATACTATTACCCGCGCTGGCAGTATTGTATGCCATGTTCATAACAGTAAAGAGTTTTCTTAATAAACAATTGGAGCATAAGGTGCTGGATATCAAGGCAAAGCACAAAGAAACAACCTTGCCACTACGACTGCAGGCCTACGAGCGTATGTGTTTGTTCCTGGAAAGAATTGCTCCCAATAATTTAGTGGTAAGGTTAAATAATAGTAATTACTCAGCCAAAGAGTTTCAACAGATCATGATTGCCGACATCAGGGAGGAATACAATCATAATTTAAGCCAGCAATTGTACATGAGTGATAAGGCCTGGGAAATGGTGACTACCGCCAAAGAAGAGGTGCTTTCGACTATTCACCTGGCCAGTAAAGAATTAGATGAGGGCTCAAAAAGTGTAGATCTAGCCAAGAGAATTTTTGACCTCATGCTTCAGAAAGAAAGTGACCCTATTCAATCGGCTTTAAAAACCGTGAAGGACGAGATTCGGGTACTCTTGTAACCCCCTGCAACAAAATTGAATAGCTGGCTGTTACATTCTTTTAACTTAAGCTACTACCTCATGCTCGACATATTTAAAAACAAAGATAAGTCCCCAGTACGTGAAGCGCGCAACAGGGCACAGCAAATAGCAACAGACCCCGCTCAACTGAAAACGCTCGTAGAAGGAACTTACGTGCGCTTAAGAGGAATGAAAAGTGACCGGGAAGCGCTAAACGATTTTAAAGTAAAAATCAATACCTTCATCAGGATGATCAAAGCATACTTTTCAGGTGATTACCATAATATTCCCTATGCTTCCATCTTATTAGCCATTACAGGCCTGGTTTATTTTGTTATGCCCCTGGATATTAT
>JBGSXH010000340.1:0-1539 GCA_041751515.1 Cyclobacteriaceae bacterium
GCTACGATGCTTATGACCACATTATTTCCCTAAAGCTTGAGACAGGCAAAACCGCGCTTGTCAATTGCACGGAAGACTATCCTGGCCAGAAAATATACCTTGCCAATTATGCAGATTTTTTAGAAATAGTACTCACTGAAAACCAAGTGCTGTATCAGCAATATTCAGCAAAGGAAAAAACACGGCTGAAAGCTATCAAACAAATTAGTAAAAACAGTCCATATCATTTATTTCTTCAGGCCGAAATTCAACTTCACAGTGCTTTAATTAATCTTAAACTAGGCCACGAATGGAAAGCAGTATGGCAAATTCGTACAGCTTATAAATCCCTGTCGGAAATTGAAACAATTTATCCAACATTTACACCTCATTTAAAATCTTTAGGCCTGTTGAAAGCTTTACTGGGACTGGTGCCGGAGCAGTATCAATGGGCGGTAAGTTTTATGGGAATGGAGGGCAGTACGACAAACGGCCTTACTGCGATGGAAAAAGCTGGTGCAGACAGCACGCAGTTTCAAAACGAAAGCAATATTTTGCTGGCCTTGTTTCAGACCTATCTTACAGAATCCGAATCTGAAACAAGTTCTGGTATTGACCAACAATTTACTAATGATCCAGAAAATTTACTATATCAATTTCTGGGGGCCAGCATTGCTTTAAAGCAAAATAAGAATGACACAGCAGGACGTTACCTGCAAAAGGCTGATAGTTTACAGCAACAACCTGCATATTCCAACTTTGCCTATTTACACTATATGTGGGGTCAGTTCTTTCTCCAACAACTGGATTATGAACAAGCGATTACACATTATCTAAAATTCTTAAAGCAATATCAAGGTGAGAATTTCATAAAGGATGCATATTTCAATCTTGCTAAAGCCTACTATCTGAGCAATCATCCCAAGAAAGAGGAAGCGCTGGCATCTGCTATAGAAAAAGGTGTCGCAAGGATGGATGCCGACAAACAGGCATTTTCATCAGCTAAAAAAGGGTTTGCACCTGTGATATTGGTTAAAATGAGATTACTGACCGATGGTGGCTATTTAAAAGAAGCGCTGGAATTACATAACGCTATGAATTTGCCAACACTCTCTGAGGAAGAAAGACTTGAGTATCACTACAGATTAGCTAGGATTTACCATCAATCAGGCAATGCGCAACAAGCTATGGCTTACTACGAACAGACTATCCAGCTGCACAAGGATCATCATTCCTATTTCGCAGCAAATGCCTCACTACAAATGGGCTATATTTATAGAGAACAGCAACAGTACAAAAAGGCCAATGCCTGTTTTGAACAAGCACTGGCCTATAAAGATCATCCCTATGTGTTAAGCATTGAGAGCAAAGCTCGCGCTGCCATCAATGGTTTACCTAACTCTTAAGGCTATTGCCAGTTTCCGGAATCAGGTCCATGACATCAGCAGGATCATTACAAACAATCCCCTTTTCACCCATTATGGCGAAAGGCGTTTTGATCAGTCCTGGGTTTTTTACCAAAACCATAAGCCATTGGTCGTCTTCAAAGCTTTTATCTTC
>JBGSXH010000341.1:0-6530 GCA_041751515.1 Cyclobacteriaceae bacterium
GTGATACCAGCAGCACGACCTTGTAAAGCCTGGTCTACCGAGGTAACAGGCTGTTCTTGAATTTCCTTAGAACTGACTGAAGAAATGGCACCGGTCACTCTGGCGCGTTCCTGACTACCGTAACCCACTACCACTAACTCAGAGAGTGTTGTGATGTCCTGGGTAAGTGACACGTTAATAGTAGATTGATTTCTTACTGGGATTAGCTCAGAAAGGTAACCTACAAAAGAAAATACGAGTGTGTCTCCCGGGGAAACGTTGATGCTGTAATTGCCATCGATGTCAGTAACAGCACCGGTACTGCTGGCCCTTGATAATACGTTCACGCCAGGGAGTCCTTGCCCACTGGTTTCTTCAATAACAGTTCCGGTGACCTGCTGCCCCTGTGCGAACAGGGAATCAGGGAGGGTCAACGCTGCCAGCAAGAAAGCAAAACGTAAGAAAAATAGATAAAGGTGTTTCATAGATTGTTACTGTTTATGTTAGAAGTTAATTGTATGTTCATTTTAAGTTTTCCTAGCCATGATAATCACTGAGAATATTTGTAACCGATTGTTGTAGCTATAATGATGCTTATCATGGCATATACATCGAATTTCATTTGCCAATAATTCTTAAAAGACAAATATTTATAGTATTCATCATGTATTTTATGCAACCGATTGCGATCGTTGACTAAAAAAAGCATTTCATCTACTAATTAGAGATTAAGACTGTTCATATTAGATGCTGCAATAGATTTTGGATAAATGTCTTTTGACACGATTCAAAATTATCTAACAATATATTTTGTTGAACTAAGAGCATGAGTTTGAGTAAAGATGTTTAAGAATTATAAGTTACAAACACGTTTATGGTCAATAAGTATCAATATAACACTTATTGTAATTAAGTCAATTCCAAAGGAGATTAAATGTCAGAAAATTTTATTGTTTCATTAATGGAGCTGTAACTTATAAGCGCTTAATATAGAAAGGGCTCAGTATGCTTTTTAAACTCACAACTCTTGTTCAATCGTATAAAATAGTACTGCAGACTGATGTTTATAAAAAAGTGTTAACTTCACAGTTTTGACTTTTGGCCATTATAAACATTAGTTATCAGGCAACAAACAAGATCATGATGCAGCTTAGAAAGTATTCAATGCTATTATTTCAGTTGGTAATGACCTATGCATTTCTGCCAGCCTGCACTGAGCAGTCCGGCAGAAATGACGAAGCCGAACATGCTAAAATTGAAGGTCCGAAAGAAACACTTTTTAACCTTCTGGCCCCTGAAGCGACAGGAGTGAAGTTTAATAATGTCATTAAAGAAAACGCTAGTGCCAATATATTGAATTATCAATATTTTTATAATGGTGGGGGAGTTGCTGTGGGAGATGTCAATAATGATGGCCTGGTGGACTTATACTTTTCCGGAAATATCACTTCAAATCGGCTGTATCTCAATAAGGGCAATATGGAATTTGAGGACATAACCCTGCCGGCAGGTGTCGGTGGGAAAGGGAAAACCTGGAAAACCGGGGTAAGCATGGCCGACGTGAATGGTGATGGCTTACTGGATATTTATGTTTGCTATTCCGGAAATTTGGATGCGGAAGGCCGCATGAATCAGTTGTTTATCAACCAGGGACTAAATGAGCAAGGGATTCCCGTCTTTGAAGATCTTGCGGAAGCATATGGTCTTGCTGATTCTGCCTACAGCACGCATGCTATTTTCTTTGACTATGACCTGGACGGAGATTTGGATATGTTCCTCCTTAACCATAATCCATATTCATTTGAAAGCATTGATGAGTTCAGCATCAGAGAAAACTTAAAGAGCCCTGCACCCAATATGCGGGTAAAACTGTACCGTCATAACCAGGCCAGCGATGGTTCACCGAGTTTCTCTGATGTTTCTGATGAAGCAGGACTTCCTTTTTCTGCTTTCTCGCATGGCTTGGGTGCTGGTATAGCCGATGTAAATCAGGACGGCTGGCCTGATATTTTTGTATCGAACGATTATTCAACACCAGACTTTCTGCTCATCAACAATGGAGACGGCACTTTTACAGATAAGCTCCAGGCCAGCATGGGGCATACCTCCCTTTTTTCTATGGGTAATGATATTGCTGATATCAATAATAACGGGCTTGCTGACATTTTTGTCCTGGACATGCTACCGGCTGATAATCGCCGACAGAAATTACTTTTTACGCCTGATAACTATGAGCAATTTGACGTTTTTCTGAAAGCGGGTTTTCACTACCAATATATGCGTAATATGCTCCATATAAATACAGGGCTAAGCGCAGAGGGTGCTCCTGTTTTCAGTGAAGCTGGCCAGCTTGCCGGTATTTCCAATACCGACTGGAGCTGGGCGCCCTTACTGGCAGACTATGATAATGATGGATGGAAAGACGTTTTTGTGAGCAATGGCTTTCTAAAAGACCTCACCAATTTAGATTTTATAAAGTATTCAGATGAGCAAATTGTGAAGAACAGAGGCAATCTTAGCCCTCAGCAGTACAAATCTCTATTGGATCGCATGCCTTCTACCAATGTTAGCAACTACATTTTTAAAAATAACACTGACCTGACTTTCAGTAATAAAGGGGCGGACTGGGGGGTTAATCTTTCTTCCAACAGCAATGGCGCAGCCTATGCCGACCTGGACAATGATGGCGACCTGGACCTGATTACGAATAACATCAACCAATCTGCTTTTATTTATCAGAATACCTCCTCAGAAAAGGGCGGTTCTTTTCTGCAGTTAAAGCTGCAAGGGAGCGGGAAGAATACAGCAGGTGTTGGTGCAAAAGTTAGGCTATTCGCTGGTGGGCAGCAGCAGTACCAGGAACAGATGCCTAACCGTGGATACCAATCAAGTGTATCGCCTGTCCTTCATTTTGGCTTAGGTGAGGTTGAGATTGTCGATTCCCTACAGATTGTGTGGCCAGGTGGCCTGGAGGAATGGCTTATGGAGATACCTGCTAACCAGGTGTTGGTGCTGGAAGAAAAAAATGCTGCCCGGAAAAAATCTACCTTAAAAAAGACCTCTCCAACCTTTGTGGAAGTAAAATCGCCGGTAAACTTTATTCATCCTGCAAACCTGATCAATGATTTTAAACGACAGCCTTTATTGGTCAATCCTGTTTCCTTTTCCGGCCCTTGTCTCGTCAAAGTTGATGTAAATGGTGATGGCCTTGAAGATATTTTTGCAGGGGGCGGTACAGGGCAGGCCGCCACTTTATATATACAGCAAAAGAATGGCAACTTTCAGTCAAAAACCATTGCTGCTTTCGAAGCCGATAAAAATTTCGAGGATACCGATGCCCTTTTCTTTGATGCGAATAGGGATGGCCTTTTAGACCTCTATGTAGCAAGTGGCGGATATGGCGACCTTCTGCCTGAAGATTCCCTGCTTCAGGATCGTCTCTACCTGAACGATGGGAAGGGTAGCTTTATCCGCTCCGATGCCTTACCTGCCATGCTTACCAGCTCAAGCTGCGTGAGGTCAGCCGACATTAATGGCGATGGAAGTCCGGATCTTTTTGTGGGTGGTCGGGTGATTCCAGGGCGCTATCCGGAGGCGCCACGCAGTTATGTGCTTCTCAATAATGGTCAGGGCGAATTTAAAGACATGACTGCTACTCTGGCACCACAGCTTCAGCAACCTGGCATGGTAACAGATGCCGCATGGCATGATTTGAATGGAAATGGGGACCAGGAGTTGATTGTAGTGGGGGAGTGGATGTCAATACAGGTTTATGCGAAGGTAAATGGAAAGTTCAGTAATCAGACAAATGCTTATTTTGATAAGAGATACACAGGTTGGTGGAATACATTGCTGCTGGAAGATTTTAATCAGGATGGTAATATGGATCTGATTGTAGGCAATATGGGAACGAATACTCAGGTGAAAGTCAGTGAATCAGAGCCTGCCGAATTATACTTTAAAGATTTTGATGATAATGGCGCCGTAGATCCCATTCTTTGTTTTTATATTCAGGGAACAAGCTATCCGTATGTGACACGTGATGAGCTGCTAGACCAGATCAGCTCATTCCGTACCCGTTTTCCTAATTACCAGAGTTATGCAGATGCTACGATTCACACTATCTTTACACCCGAGCAGCTCGAAGATGCGGGTCGATTGTCCGCTAATTACCTAAAGACTGCATATTTTGAAGGCAGTGGCAATGGCAGGTTCAGTCTGAAAGTGCTGCCTGTCGAAGCGCAACTGTCGCCGGCATTTGCCCTGCTTTCACTCGATTATGACCAGGATGGGCACCAGGATTTGCTAATAGGCGGCAATATTAATCAGGCTCGCCTGCGTTTTGGAAAATATGACGCCAATTATGGGGTTCTGCTGAAAGGCGATGGTGAAGGCGGCTTCACCTATGTGCCTCAGGGCCAATCAGGTTTTGGAGTGAAAGGAGATGTTAGAAGTATCGTTTCCATAAAAAATACACTCCTGTTTGGCATAAACCAGGAAGAGATAAAGGCGTATAAATTGAAGTAAGCATGAAAAAGTATTTTACCTTTATTTTAGTTGCTGTTATTCTCCTTTCCTGCAAAGAAGAACAAGAAAATCCCGTTCAGTTGAACAGCCAGGAAATTAGTCATATACTGGGAGAAATGACGGACGTAATGCTGTACGACATCACTAATCCTCCGTTAGCAGCCCGTTTTTTTTCGTACGTTTGTCTGGCTGGTTATGAGGTGGTAAGTCAGCATGATAGCAGCTACGCGAGCATGCACGGCAAATTGAGAGAGTATCAGAAAATTAAACAACCTTCAGATATTGCCAATTACTCTATGGAGTTGAGTGCTTTATTGGCAATGTTGGAAACTGCCGGTAGCATGCAACCATCTGGCAGCATAATTCGAGAATATCAGCTACAGTTGCTGGACTCCTGCCGAAAAAACGGTATGGCTGAAGAGGTGATTGCAGCTTCTTTTCAATACGCGCAGGCCATCAGCAGCGAAATTATTAAGTACGCCAGGACAGATCAATATAATAAAATAAGTAATTATCCGCGCTACACTCCTCGGGAAGAAGAGGGTAGCTGGTATCCGACACCTCCAGGTTACTTCCCTCCGGTAGAACCGTACTTTAGCACCATTCGTCCTTTTACACTCGAAAGTTTTGACCAGTTTACCCCTGAACCTCCTGCAGCATTCTCATTAGATAAAAAAACTACGTTTTATCAGCTTTTGCATGAGGTTTACCAGGAGGCAGGTGAAAACCTGACCATGGAGAGGAAAGAGATTGCTGCTTTCTGGGATTGCAATCCATTTGCACTGCAGGAAAGCGGACATTTGATGAGAGGTATGAAAAAAATTTCTCCGGGAGCTCACTGGATGGGAATCACAGGTATTGCTTGCAAAGATGCAGGTTTAGACTTTGCACAGACAATGCAAATCAATACCCATGTAGCTATTGCACTGATGGATGGATTTTTGGCTTGCTGGGATGAAAAATTCCGAAGTAATCGCATAAGACCTGAGACTGCCATCCGAAAATATCTGGATCCTTCCTGGCAGCCGCTGTTGCAGACACCTCCTTTCCCTGAATACCTGAGTGGGCATTCTACCATTTCATCTGCATCAGCAGTGGTACTTACCCATTTTTTTGGCGAAAATTTCCAATACACCGATACGGTTGAAGTCCGTTTTGGCTTGCCCTCCCGTACCTTTAATTCCTTCCATGAAGCTGCGCAGGAAGCCAGTGTTTCACGCTTATATGGCGGTATTCACTTTAATGATGCGATAGTTAATGGGCAGAAGCAGGGCTTTCAGATTGGTGAATGGGTGCTTAATAAAACAATAAGAGCAACAGCACCCTCGGACAGGCTTGCGAAATTAAAGTGATAATGTGCATTTCTTTTCTAAGATAATATGTGCAAGAGCATCAGTTTCTGATCAAATGCTTACCTTCACTTAGGGTGATACTAAATCTATATCTACTAAAATTAAATACAAAATTAACTACTCTTAAAATGCTATTGCTACGGCTAGAGAATACCTTATTTTTTGCTCAAAATAGAAAAGGGCCAGGAGATGCTGCTCCTGGCCCTTTGTTATAAATTATCTTAGTAAGTTTGATTATTGCCTTATTGCGCTATTCATTTGAATGCTTTTCATTCTTTTGCGCAATATGCTATGATCATAATTAAAGTTGCAATAGCTGTACCCAATACATGATCTTGCACCAACTTCATTGCTTCCTATTAACAGGGACGCTGCTCTTTAATCGTTACTGCTTTCCATTAGCTTTGGCTTCATGAATCTGTTTATCACCTCCATTCAACAAATCATTGGCGGCATTTACAAGGAAGATATAGCTGGCGCCAACATTGACAACATATTCATTCTGCCCCCAGAAGAAAGGCCAGTCTGTTTTATTTTCAGGATAATCAGGATTGAGCACTAGAACACCTGGAACTACTCCTCCAGGAATAAAGGAAAAGTCTGCTCTGTTATTGCCGTAGGCGATGGTAGCAGACTTGCGACCCACACCGGAAACGAACGATTGGTTATGGT
>JBGSXH010000342.1:0-13943 GCA_041751515.1 Cyclobacteriaceae bacterium
CTTATTCTGATTACTTTTTTAAGTGGCTGAAGATAATAAAACCCATATAAAAACTGGCAAAATCATTTTTTTCTTTCAAATTTAGACAACACTTCTTTTTCTCAAGAGGTGATGTCAAATTTTGAAAGATTACTGATTAATATCGATTTCATCAATATGTCAGTGATTTCAACAGTTGATCCAATGTGATGCCTTTATCTCTCAAACCAGCTGGTTCTGTCCGTATCAAAATTGGGGGCGATGGTGGTTTGGGAATATTTTCTTTTTTGTGCCTGTTTTATTCCATTGCTCCTGGGATCCTTTGCTTCCCAGTTTTCATCTGACCTTAGCGTTTCTGCATTTCCATTAGCATAGCGCATTCTGACAATGACATTTGCGCCAGCTGCTCCTTTTCTGTTATAATTGTTAACATGCACAAGAATGGCATTTTTCCCGGGCTGAAGATATTGCCCTATTGGCAGAAACGCTATCCTGCGATAATCATCCAACAAAGAGAGACTTCTTCTACCCGAAATTTCCGTCACTTTTTCTCCATTGATAAAAAGCTGCGCATGGGTGTCTGCCAGCAATTGTAGCTTGGCTTCCTGCAAATTACCAGCTACTGTAAAAGTATACGAAAACTCCGTCTGCTTTAAACTGTCAGGATGGTAGATCCAGTCAGATGTTATTTCAGGATCAATTAACTTGTTGTCTTTCAATGCTATGTTATGCGTTTCTTCAATGTACTGTTGCATTCGGCTAAATTTATCCTTAATCATCCAAAGGTTGTCTTCCTTGTAATATGATAGCCAAATTTTTTCAAACTGTTGCTCCAGCGATTTAAGATTTTGCTGTAAAAATGTGCCGCCAGAATGGATCATATCTTTATCAAAATTCTCCGGTGGCTGATTAAGGGCCAGCTGCCATTTCAACTTTTGCTGATACCATAGGGTCAAATCCATGATAAAATCCAGTATCATGAGATGGTCTTGGTTTCTATTGACCAAAGGCCGCAAGGCTTCAATTTTTCTTCGGACCTGGGGAAGCGTCAATTCCTGCCAGGCAATTTTTCCTGTAGTGGCGATATTGGGTTCCCACCATGCTTTGATGCGGTCTTCCAAAGCCGGATGTCTCCAGAACTCATTCCACAACATTTGATTGAGCGGGTTGCTCAAAACCTGATAAATTTCGGCACTTTGAGGGTCATTGATGCCGAAGAAATCCTGGAAAAATGCCTGTGAGAAATCGTCGGGCTGGCTGCCTGCCATATGCCAGCTGCACTGTGCAGACCAGGCATAGCCATATAGCACCAGCTCTTTGAAGGTTTCAGAGCCATAATCTCCCCAATTGGAATTGATCATGCCTTTGGCATCCACATCAATTCCTGCTCGGGTTATGTATTCAATATTGGGCAATGCATTGACATAAGTTGGAAAAGGTGTCAAAAAATTCCATACTGATGGGCTTACCAATGTTTCAAAGCCCTTTCCTTTTAGCATCTGTAGGGAAGGGTAGGCTTTTTCGGCCCGATAATGCCAGTCCACAAGTATTATATCTTTAGGCAGTTGCTCGAGGATTTCCTTATGATCCAGCAGAATATCACTATACATCAAAACAGTCTTTCCGTGCTTTTTTGCAATATCGTAGACTTTTTTATAATGCTGAAAATGGATTTCTGCCAGACTACTTTGCGTTGCCATTGCAGCACTCTGTCCCTGACCTACATCGTAGCTCTCATCTGCGCCCATATGAAAATAGCTGGTGGGGAAAATGTCAAAAATTTCCTCCATCACTTTTTCCAGGAAAATATAGGTGCTGTCGTTGGCAACACTGAGAGCAGCTGCACCAGGAAACTCAGCTAAATGCTTGAATTCATCCAACGAAAGAATATTTTCAAAATGTCCCAGTGTTTGAATGACAGGAATAATCTCTATGTGATACAGGGCAGCATAGTCCACCAAAGCCTCTGCTTCATCCCGTGTTAAAGCACCGCGGTCTTTGCCTATTGCCGGAAATGCGGCGATGGCCAATGCATCTTCGACATAAGGCATGTAAATATTCATCTTATATCGCGCCATAAAGCGGATGATACGCTTAAAATTTTCCAGCGTCGAAACCTGCCCGCGGGCAATATCATCCGAAACGCCTCGCCAGGCCATTTCCGGCCAGTCTTGTATATATAAATGTGGGAGTTGGTTATCGACAGCATTGTCAATAAGTTGTAGGGCTGTCATCAGTCCATACACAAGTCCCTGAGTTGTCTGAGCGGTAATAACTATGCCACTTTCCTGAATCCGCAGCTCATAAGCTTGAGCCTCCATTTTATCGCCAATTTTCAAGTCCGGATCTATAAATAATTTAATAAATACCTTTTCATCGTCTGAAAGATAGAATTGGTGTGCTCCCTCCGTCGTTTTATTAATATCTTCCATCAAAGCTTCAATTTCCGGCGTTGCGCCTTCCATAAACCAGCCAGGATTTTCGGGAATGTTAAGGAACTTAATGGAGTCTATGGTAAAATTTTGCGGAACAGGGATAACTGGGAAGGGCTGACCAAACGAGGGTATAGATGCTGTCAACCCACTGATCAATAATGCAAAAGTTAAAAGTTTCATAGAAGAAGCTGCTTTTCACGGGTGAATCCTTAAAGTAGTATAGAAATCTAGTTTTATCACGCTGATGTGAATAATACTTGAGATGGCATTTTATTTCCTGCGGATTATAACGGATGAAATACAACTTTTTGTAGCTTTGTTAATGAGGCTATTCTTAAACCATTCCTTTCGATATGATTAAAACTTCCATCCTATATATTAGTGCTGTTACTTTGGTAATATTGGCTGCTTGTGAGTCACAGCGAGATATCGAAGCCACTTTGCAGGAGATCAATGCTCAAATTGAGGACGTAAGAGCAGATTATGCCCCCGACAAGCGCGTTGCTGTTTTTTCTGCTGAAGCACGACAGGAAGCGGGCCAGATTATTTTGGCCGGAGAAACTACTATGCCGGACGCCAAAGCAGAGTTAATACAAAAGCTCGAAAGCCATTCAATCAGTTTTACAGACAGCCTGCTCATTTTGCCGGATGCTGAGAATCTGCCGCAGCGCAATGCGCTGGTGAGCAATTCAGTGGCCAATATTCGTTCCGCTCCCAGGCATTCTGCTGAACTGGCCACTCAGGCCACCTTGGGTACTCCGCTAAAAGTGCTTAAAAAAGAGAACAGCTGGTATTTAGTACAAACTCCAGATAAATACATAGCCTGGGTGGATGATGGTGCCATTGCTTTAATGGATAATGATGGCTTGAATCAATGGATGGCAGCCGATAAGATTATCTATTTGCATCCCTCTGGTTTTAGTTACGAGGCGGAGGACATTCAAACCCAGCCAGTATCGGATCTGGTAAGTGGTTCGGTATTGCAGTTATTGGAAGAAGACGAAGCTTTTTATCATGTGGAATATCCTGATGGCAGATCTGCTTACGTTTCCAAAACGGAAGCATTAAGCTACGATGAATGGCTCTCAGAAACCGAAGCCAACGAAGAGACTCTTGTAAATACAAGCAAAACATTAATGGGATTACCATATCTCTGGGGTGGTACTTCATTCAAAGGAGTGGACTGCAGTGGCTTTACCAAAACTGTCTATTTTCTGAATGGAATGATCATTCCACGCGATGCCAGCCAGCAGGTACATAGCGGCCAGGACATTGATACTTCCACAGGCTGGGCGGCCATGCAGCCCGGTGACTTGCTGTTCTTTGGTACGGCAGCCGAAGAGGGAAATGCTGAAAAAGTTGTACACGTAGGCATGTGGATTGGCAATAATGAGTTTATCCACTCTGCAGGAAGGGTGAAAATTAATAGTGTAGATGAAAATGCATCCAATTTTGATGCCTACAATACAAATCGCTTTCTAAGGGCCAAAAGACTGCTGAATACCACTACTGGTGGAGATATTCTTGACTTGAAGCAAGTGAAGCTATATAATTAATTGTAAGCTATTTAAAGGTGTTTATTCATGTTGGAGCTAAGGAGTAAAGTTGTCAAAAAGGATCGACAATTGTTATTGGCGATCTTTATACTATTGATCATTTTTCTCCCGAATGTCAGTGCGCAGTCACAACCAAAGCAGCCCGTAGCTTTAATGGCTGCTCATGAAAAATTTAAGGAAGAGGGTTTCGATAAACGCCGTTTTTCACATGAAAAGCTGGAGGAAATAATATTAAAAATCGCTGAAGATGCCCGCATTAGCCATAGGGTGGTTGGCAACTCCATTGAAGGCCGCGCCATACATTTGCTGAGTTTGGGTGAGGGACCGGTACAGGTTTTTTTCTGGTCTCAAATGCATGGCGATGAGTCCACAGCTACCAGATCTATTCCGGATATTTTCAACTTTCTGCTTACGGATGCATCGGATGAGTTCGACGGACTCCGGAAAGAAATTTTTGCCAACATTACCCTGCATGTGCTGCCCATGTTAAACCCGGACGGGGCCACCTTATTTCAGCGCAGAAACCTGCTCAACGTAGACATCAATAGAGATGCCCTTCGGTTGCAGTCGCCAGAAGCTCGGGTGCTAAAAACTGTCAGAGACAGTTTAGATGCAGATTTTGGTTTTAATCTTCACGATCAGAATACTCGATATACCGCAGGAAAAACCCAATCGCCCGCTACCATATCTTTTTTGGCACCTGCTTATAATCACGAAAAGGAGATTAACACCGTGCGGGAAGCTGCCATGTTACTAATTGGTGATCTATATGAAGGCCTAAGCGCTGTTATTCCCGGAAAAATCGCTAAGTATGATGATGAACATGAATCACGCGCATTCGGCGACAATATTCAAAAATGGGGTACCAGTACAGTGCTGGTAGAATCCGGAGGTTTTCCCAATGATCCTGATAAACAATATATTAGGCAACTGAATTTTACACTTTTGCTTGCAGCCCTTCAAAGCATTGCCATGGAAAGCTATCAAAACCAAAAGCTGGAAAACTATGATGCTATTCCTGAAAATGACAGGTATTTGTACGATCTGCTGATCAGGAATGCTAAATGGGAGTTAAAAGGTGAAAAATTTAATGTTGATCTTGGTATCAATCACCATGAAGTTAATATTAAGGAATCGACCGACTATAAATATCGAAGCAGTGTAGAGGAATTCGGCGATATGTCAGTGTTTTATGGCTATGAAACCCTGGATGCTGAGGGACTGGAATTGGCGTCGGGAAAAATCTACACCGCAGGCGACCTGACAAAAGATGAGCTGGAGGAGCAGCAAATCGCTGAACTATTAAAACAGGGGTACACTCACATCTATATCAAAAATTTTAAAATTGATAATAACGAAGTGTGGGATAAGTCTATCAATATTACCACGGATAAAGACAAAGAAGCTGGAGAAATTGGCTATTTTAAATCCACCGATTTCTTCCTGAAAGATGGCGACACTTACCGCTATGCAATCATCAACGGATTTTTGATCGATCTTCAAAAAGATAGTTTTCGCATTCCCAATGCAAGAGTAGAATAGAACAGCTTCGAAAATTCTATTCTCATATTTTAGGTTTTGAATCAGAAGATAACATAAATCACTCAGTCCTTTGCGCAATAGATTCTCCCGCAGATCGCGCCGATGCCCGCAGAGAAAGATGTGTTTCAGCCATTGCGTTCTGCGTAGATCAGCGATTTCAGCGGGATAAAAAGAAGTTTTTGTGGGTGACTAATATTACCCGCAGATCTCGCGGATGAACGCAGAGAAATACATGTTTTAAGCCATTGCGCTCTGCGTAGATCAGCGAATTCATCGGGAGAAAAAGAAGTTTCGGTGGGCACCTATTTTTTGCCCAAAAATGGCGCGGATGCCCGCTGATAAAGATGTTTTTTAGCCATTGCGCTCTGCGTCAATTAGCGTTTCAACGAGAGGCAAATAAGGAGTCCCAGTAATTGTGAATGTGCTGCCTTTATTACTATTCAATAATTTTAAATTTCTCTTGAGCTTCTTCTACGGAAACAGCATTAAAATGCCACCACTCGGTTTTGATGGGTTTAAAGCCGGCACGCATCATCACTCCGCGTAGCATTTGCCGGTTTCGGATCTGCTCTTTGGTAAGGTCGCCATTAGTAAGTAATTCCTTTTCTTTGCTTGGATAGGCCAGTTCTCCGAAAAAATCGTAACCCGTGCCCATATCAAGAGGCCTGCCTTCTTCATTGGCAAGCGTCAGGTCCACAGCTGCACCGTAATTATGGATGGATCCTTCTTCGGGGTTGGCCACATACTTGCCCTTTTCTTCGTCTGGCATATTCAATGCATTCCAGAAGAGATATTGCACCCGCCTGGGGCGCGCACCATCATAGACCAAAAGGTTTAACTTGGGGTCCAGGTCTTTCAAATATTGCTGCGCTTTTGAGAGCATCATGGCAACTTCAGGTTGCAAATAGCAATGGCGCAGTTCTCCGTAAAAATTTTCTTCCAAAAAATTATCAGTGGAGGCGTATTTCAGATCAACCATAATGGCTGGGTTTAGCTTCCGGATATTGACAAGCCCCGCGTTGATGAGTGCTATTTCCAGTTCACCAGGGCTGCTATTATCTGCAAATTGTTCGGAACTATTTTGTTCTTTTGAAACAGTATATCGCTCAAAATCTCCGCTGGTACTTCTGGTTGTGCATGCAAAACCACCGATAAGCGTTAGAGTACATAAAATAAAATATATGCGCATGTATGGATTATTGTCTTTATACTTAACAGTTATTCCTGTTAAAAATTATACGGTAGGGGCCGTTAATGTCAGCTTATGACGTTACCGTCTTGTTGCCTGATGATTAAAGCATTCGGTGTTAATTTAATTTATACCCGCCAAAGTATATCAGGCTAATTTCTTAAATTTCGCAGTAATTTCTATGGTTTCTGGGAAAACTTTCAAAATAAGCGTCAATATTATGAAATACATGTACCTATCTGCGATTTTGATCTTTAGCCTCATTTCTCCAGTTCTCTTGTTAGCGCAGGAGCAGGCTGCAGAAGTGCCGATGAAAACATATTATATGGCCCTATTGAAAGCTGGAGAAAATCGCAATCAATCAGCAAACGAAGCGTCTAAAATACAGGAAGGTCACATGGCGCATATCAACCAAATGGCCAAAGAAGGAAAGTTGGTGCTGGCACGGCCATTTTTAGACGATGGAGACCTCAAAGGTGTTTTTATCTTTGAGGTGGAGTCAATGGAGGAAGCCATAGTATTGACAGAAAGAGACCCTACTGTCTAAGCCGGAAGGTTAATCATGGAACTGCATCCGTGGTACGGACCTGTAGGCCTGAGTTGTGAAGGCAAGCCTTAGTATCGGTCTCTAACCTCTCTTAAAACCTCCTCCATGCTGCGCTTGAGGCTTGCACTATCACCCACAAAATTGTTATGAAAAAAGCAGAAAAGCAGGGTTTTGCCAGTACTTGTCTTAATGTAACCACTCAATGCGGTAGTATTACTCAAAGTACCCGTTTTAGCAAAAACATAGGGTTGTTCTGCCTTGTATAGATTTTTAATCGTTCCCGATTCCCCACCAGCAGGTAACATGGCGAACAGCCGTTCTTCCGGCACCATCTGCTGTATTGCTTTCAACAAATGTATCATCGTTCGCGGGGTGAAAAGATTGTATTTGGAAAGGCCTGAGCCATCGCTCCACTGCGGCTCATCAGGAAAATCCAGCAGCAAACTGTCCTGAAAATAGCGGATGGCCATACGACTGTTGAGGGTATCGCTAATGATCCCTGAGTACATCAGCAAAAGTTGTTCAGCAATCATATTATCGCTTTTTTGTAGCATTCGCTTGTACAGAGAGTCGGAGGGAACGCTCATTAATGTTTTGGCACTGCCAGTGAGTGGCACTCTGGCATAATTGACCGGTTTCAACAGCGTGTCTTCCAGAAAACCCGTCACCATTTGCGGACTGTATTTGAAAGGGATATAGCGAGTTGCAGCGCGGACATCTTCATCGCGTCGGTAATAATAGGCGTTGTCATCCAGTGCCCGGGCCAGCGTGCTTTGGTAGTCACGAGAGGGTTGTTCATCAATATAGCGGTTGAAGAACAGGGGTGAAGCCGCAGGTTTTTCCCCTTTTCCACTCAATGAAAATTTTATGACGTTAGAGTTGATGGGGAATGGCGTCACCTCAGGCGCAAACGCCAGACCGTACCAGTCCCATGACCAGCCAGGGCCCTTACGGACAGACATATCGTTGTCGTCACTGAAATAAAGTGTTTTTTTCTGTTCTTTTAAAAAGTTATAAACCCGTCCATTATCACTGTCAGGATATAAGAAAGAGGGGTCTCCGGTACCCCAAAAAACGAGGCTATCGCCTTGTTCCATATAGCGAAGACCGGGAACAGAGTCTCCGAGTAGGTGAAGGCCGGCATAGAAGGTAAATAACTTGGTATTGGACGCAGGGACGTAGTATTGATGACTATTGAATCCATGAAGCATGCGGTCTTTCTCCGGATCATAAAGCGCAAAACCTGTATTGTGCTGATTGAAAGCAGTTGATTCGTCAATTAGCGTTCGAAATTGTTTTGATGAAATGCCTTTTTTGCCAACTGAACAAGAGCAGATAAGTATTGCTAAGCAGAAGAATAGGATAGAGGTGAAATGTTTTTGCATACCAGAGGCTAAAATTCAATCAATGAAGAGTTTAAACTACTAAATTCTTTGATAAAGCTATAAATCTTGCTTAATTTTTCCTGATTTTGCATGTTATTGAGATTGAATCGCAACAAGTTTGCGGGTTTTTATTGCTTTTTGGCGCTCTTCAGCTTAGTATCGTATAGATTAAAGTTTTCTTGGAAATGGTGAGATTTAAATATTTAGCGTTAGTTGCATTAGCAGGTTTATCAATTGCCTGCAGTCCCAGGTATGACTATGTGATCACCAATGGCTTAATCATAGACGGGACGGGCAGCGCAGGGTACTCTGCAGATATTGCTATCAAGGACGATAAAATTGCCCTTATTGGCGACCTGAAGAAGGCCCGACATAAAGAAAAGATTGATGCACATGGCCAGGTGGTAAGTCCGGGATTTGTGAATATGCTCAGCTGGGCTGCTACCGGACTTTTTCGCGATGGAAGGGCCATGAGCGACATCAAACAAGGCGTCACATTAGAAGTATTTGGAGAAGGCAGTTCGCTGGGGCCCAGAAATCCCTCTGAGAATCCTGATGCCGACTATCTTACCTTTGGCGAAGGTATGGCTGCTTTGGAAGCCTCGGGAGTAAGCGTGAACTTCGCTTCATTTGTAGGCGCTACCACCGTTCGTATTTATACTTTAGGTTACGATGATATTGCCCCTGATGAATCGCAATTGCAGGCAATGCAGGCATTGGTAGCCGAGGCCATGGAAGAAGGGGCGCTAGGACTTGGTACGTCCCTTATTTATCCACCTGCTTATTTTGCCAAAACGGACGAACTCATTGCCTTGTCAAAAGCGATGGCGCCCTACGGTGGCCGCTATATATCACATATGCGGAGCGAGGGAAAAGATTTTCTGAATGCATTCGATGAACTAATGACCATTGCCACGGAAGCCGGTGTTGCTGCGGAGGTATTTCATCTCAAGGCTGCCGGAGCCCCAAACTGGCATAAACTGGATGAGGTATTGCAAAAAATTGATAGTGCCAATACTGCAGGCCTTGACATCGCTGCCAATATGTATACCTATATCGCTGCATCCACCGGGGTAGACGCATGCCTGCCGCCCTGGGTGCAGGACGGAGGAAAAGAAAAATTCCTGGAAAGACTGCAAGACAGCACGATTCGAGAGCAACTGACGGATGAAATAATTGACCCGGAAGCAGATTATGAAAATTTTTACCTGGCTGCGGGCAAGCCGGAAAATATTCGCCTTACTGGTTTTGATGAAGATTCGCTCAAACATTATAGTGGGATGAACCTGGGTGAAATTGCCGATGCCAGAAACCAGCCGCTTCCGAATGCGATTTATGATCTGATATTGGATAATGGCGGTGACATTGGTGCCGTGTTTTTCCTCATGTCAGAAGAGAATGTCGCCCGTCAGATTCAATTACCTTATATGACTTTTGGTTCCGATGCCGGCGCAGTAGCTGCGGAAGGTAAAGAGTTAGAAAACAGCCGGCATCCCAGAGCGTACGGCAACTTTGCCAGGTTGCTTGGCAAATATGTCCGTGAAGAAAAGCTGATATCATTGGAAGAAGCCATCTACCGGCTTTCTTATCTGCCTGCCCAACGTTTGCAAATTCAGCAGAGGGGCAGGTTGATGCCTGGGAATTTTGCCGATATTGTTATTTTTGATGCTGATGAAATTAGGGATAGAGCAACTTTCGATGCCCCGCATCAATATGCCGAAGGCGTGGAGTACGTGTGGGTGAATGGCCAATTGGTATTGCGCAAAGGCGAACATACTGGTGCTACTCCAGGCAAATTTGTACCGGGTCCTGGGTATAAAATGAATCAACCATGAGGAAATATCTGTACTTTTTTTTAGGATTAATTCTGTTAACAACTGCCTGTAAAACCACCGTTCCTCTGCAACCCAAGCGCGAGTTGAGAGGAGTCTGGATCGCCTCTGTAGCCAATATCGACTGGCCGCTGCAAAGAGGCATGTCGCAGGCAGGTCAGAAAGCGGCCTTCAGAAAGTTGATTGCCAAGCACCATCAGCAAGGTATTAATGCTGTTTTTGTCCAGATACGCCCCACAGCAGATGCTTTTTATCCTTCTGCCCTGGAACCCTGGTCTTCATGGCTCACGGGAAGTCAGGGGAAAAGTCCCGAATACGACCCGCTGCAGTTTATGTTGGAAGTAGCACATGATTATGGTATGGAATTTCATGCCTGGTTAAATCCATACAGGATTATGCAAAACATAGAGCGAGATGCTCCGCTGGACAGCACCCACCTTTACTATGTGCATCCAGACTGGTTTTTAACGTATGGCAAAGGCATGTATTTCAATCCCGGTTTGCCGGAAGTGAGGGACTTTTTGGAAACGGTAATGATGGACGTGGTGCGTCGATACCCGATAGATGGCATCCATTTCGATGATTATTTCTATCCGTATAAAATTGCCGGCGAGGCCTTTCCGGATGACAGCGCCTATGCCATTTACGGCGCCCGCTTTGCTGAGCGGGACGACTGGCGCAGGAATAATGTCGATGTTTTAATAGAGCAGCTCAGCAAGGCCATTCAGGATGAAAAACCGCATGTCAAGTTTGGTATCAGTCCTTTTGGTGTTTGGCGGAACAAAGATAAAGACCCGGAAGGCTCCGAAACCCGGGCCGGTCAAACCAATTATGATGACCTCTATGCCGACATCCTCTTATGGCTGAAAAGAGGTTGGATCGACTATGTAACGCCACAACTGTATTGGCATATTGGCTTTGATCTTGCTGATTATACTACGCTATTGCAGTGGTGGAGCGAGCACGCCTACGGGAAGCATGTTTATATCGGGCAGGCACCTTATCGCATCGGGCAGGAGGGGCAGGACAGTGCCTGGCATATGCCGAGCCAAATGCCGGAGCAGCTCAGGATGAACAGGAAGAACCACTACATTCAGGGAAGTGTATTCTTTAGCTCAAAATCGCTGACCAGTAATCCGCTGGGAATTGCAGATTCCTTACGACACGATTTCTATCGCTATCCCGCTTTGCCGCCGGAAATGCCCTGGAAGATCAAAAATGCGCCCTTGTCTGCAGACAAGATTCAGGTAGCTGCGCATCAGAATGCAGTGGAAATTAAGTGGGAGAATCCTGGTAATTTTGATGAAAATGCACGATATGTACTGGTCTACCGTTTTGAGGGAAGGCAGGAAGCAGATTACGATAACCCTGCAAACATTATTGCAAAAGTCCGGTATCCTATTGATTTTTATGTTGATAAAAATGTCCGTAAAAGGAAGCGGTACCGGTATGCGGTGACTTTTGTAGACCAATATCAGCAGGAGAGTGCGCCTAAAGTAGCAGAACCAATCAAATTATAATTTACAATTCCAAATGCTCATCTAATTCTGTCTTAAACTTTGTTTCATTAAGGGACATTTGGTACGTTAGCTTTCTATTATTAAATTTTAACAAAATTGGAGATTGACTATAATTTAAAAATTTCTTGAATGTGCCGTTATTGTCAAATATAAAGTCAATGTTTTTATATAAATGGGCTTTGGAGATAAGTTCTTTTTCAATACCTGTTCCTATGAGTAAAACCTTATAATGTTTGTTTGTGTTCTTTACGGAATTTAAATGAGCAAGAGTTTGTGCTATACATGGACTACATCCATCTACCGGTACTGCAATAACTACAGTTTCATTATTTGAAATACGAAATCCTAATTTTTCAAATATGGCTACAGCGTCATGACCAGAATCACAAGCGACTAAAAGAAAAATCGCATGATTAAGGCGGATATTGCAGATTTAGTTATTGTAGGTAAATACATCATATTTTAGAAAGTTTTCTTCAAATGCTACATGGTATGGATTAGCCTTCGGAATGGCTATACCTTCTTTTGTTAAAAATGCACCAAAATGGATGATAGGGTGAATCCTCAAATAATGTTTCTCCTTGCAAGTCTAGCTTTTCATCAAAAACTTGAATTACGAAGCTTTGTGGATAATTAATTCTTTTTTGCAGATCCTCTATGTTTTTATCATATTCTTCGGGTAAAATATAGCATCTATATAGCAAGCCTGTCTCTTCATGATGGTAAATCCATGAGAATGAAGACGTTTCTAAATAGTATTTTAAGACATCATTCATGTCAGGATTTTTGGGCAACTCTTTATGCGTTACGGGGAATTCTGAATTCACTGCTACCTTGTTGAATTGGCCGTCTACATAATGATACAAATTTTCGTCATTGAAAAAAGAAAGTACTAAGCCGTCCGGAGTAAGGTCGAAACTTAAGTAAGGATCTGAAGTTTTGCTTTCGAAATAATCGTCAGGAAAAGCTACTTCCAAAGGTCTTGCAAGGTCTTCTGCAATCTTTAGCTTGCTCATGATCATAAATTCTTCATAGTCTTAGAGTTGCCGTAAACCAAATGGTTAAAGTACCAGTCACCATTTTTATCTTTTTTAGGTTCTGACCCAGTTTTATGGATGCAGAAATTGGTGTCGTACTTTCATCAAAATAGGAATGTGTATGCTTGATGCTACCTTCTGAATCTATGGTGAAAAAGTAGTTTTTTAAGTTGGGATAAATCCAGATAGAGTCCTTTTCATGAACGTAAAACCCATTTATTTTTACACCAACACCATTAGGCCCTTCTGTTTCTAATGAGATTTCATCTAATAAATGTACTTTTTTAATATCGTAAAGCTGAATTTCAAAATTTGCCTCATTGAAGATGTATAAACCATTGACTGCTTTACTAAAATTTACAAATTTAGGATGAGGCATAGTCGTTTGGGAGATAGGTATTGAAATACTGTCCAACAGTGTCAATTTATTTTCTTTCGGCTTTTTATTATGCTCTGTTGCATCGGTGCAAGTCAAAAAGCAAAGTAATAGTAATATTAAAAGGAAGTTACGCGTCATGATGTAAATAAGAAGGATAAAGCTGTTCAATAGAATTACCTATTAAACAGCTTTAAAATAGATTATTAAACTATTGGTCAACTTCCTCTTCTTTGCAAGCAGTAGGTACGCAAGAAGTATGTCCCCATGGATCACATTCTCCAACATAATCAAACATGCATACAGAAGTTGTTTTCACGTTTGCATTACCATCTGATAGTTTCATAAACCCAAAGAAAGTAATTGCCATTATAAACGAAGCTGATAAAAAACGAATTTTTTTCATAGTATTAAATTTTAAAATTAGGGTTACTTATTTAGATATCAAGTAGTTGATTATGAGGTTATTAAGCGTTATATTGTAGTAAATTACAATTGCATGAAATTACTAAAACTTGATAGAAAAGCCTTTAATGAGCGTTTCG
>JBGSXH010000343.1:0-7934 GCA_041751515.1 Cyclobacteriaceae bacterium
TGACAAGGCGCGGCAAGGCAAGCTGAGTGACGATATCAGGGAAAATGCCGGCTTTAATTATGCCAAAGTGCTGATGGAACTGGGCAACTATTCGCAGGCCATCAGTGCAATTCAGGATTTTCAGAAAGATTTTGGAAAGAGTCGCTATAGAGCAGAGTCTGATGAATTGCTCGGTGAAGCATTTTTGAATACCAGCGATTACGACCAGGCTATCAATCATTTGGAGCAAACTGGTCTTAATAGTCAGGCTTTAAAGACTACCTATCAGAAGGTAACTTTTTTAAAGGGATCGCAGCTTTTCAATGCCGGTAAATTTTTCAATGCGGTAGAAATGTTTAAAAAGTCGCTGGCCAATCCTGTTGACAAGGAATATCAGGTAATGGCGCATTTCTGGTCGGGGGAAGCATATTCCATCGGTAAGAAGTATGAAGAGGCGATCAACAGCTATAGCGCTGTATTTCGAAATGCAACTTATGCACAGCAGGACATTCATTTAAGGTCTCGCTATGGCATTGCTTATGCTTATTTTAATACCAAAGCTTACGACCAAGCGCTGCCACATTTCAAAGAGTATGTGACCAGGCTGGAAAATGCCAAAGAGAAGCTTTTCTACGAGGATGCGCTCATAAGACTGGCCGATAGTTATTATGCTAATAAAGAATATCAGGAAGCCATTCGCGTGTTTCAGAAGGCTATTCAACAGGACAATCCTGAGGTAGATTATGCTTATTATCAAAAAGGGGTAATCCATGGTATGCTCAACGAATACGGACCGGCCCAACAACATCTGAAAACAGTAGTAGACCGTTTCCCTAAGAGCCGGTACATGGACAATACTTTGTTTGAAATGGCGCAACTTGAGTTTGAGCAGGGCAACTATGATGAAGCCATTCGGCAATACAGCAGCCTGATCAAGGAAAAGCCTCAAAGTCCGTTTGTGCCCTATGCTTTGCAAAATCGCGCTGTGGCCTATTCCAATCTGGGGAATTTCGATAATACCATTAAAGATTACCAGCAGATACTCGATAAGCATGTCAGTCATCCGGTAGCTAATGGTGCATTGCTGGGCCTGCAGGATGCGCTGACGCAGGAAGGCAAGGCGCAGGATTTCGAGCGCTATCTGGCAAAGTACAGAGAGGCAAATCCCGACGATGCTTCCCTGGCATCTGTGGAATTTGAGTCTGCCAAAAATCTGTATTTTAATCAAAAGTACGAAAAAGCCATTCAAGGGCTGAAGGCTTATATTGAGAAGTATCCCGAAGGTGGTAGTGTCACAGAAGCGCAGTTTTACTTAGGAGATTCATACTTTCGTCAGGAAAATGACAGCGATGCTTTAGAATATTTTTACCAGGTCGTCAATACAGGTACAGGAAATTTCAGGAATCGTGCTTTACAACGGATAGGAGATATAGAACTTGAACGCAATAGCTTCAATGAGGCCATTGTTTATTATGGCAAACTGGCCAACTCAGCCAACAATAAAAGAGAGCAGTACAATGCCTGGTCGGGTTTGATGACAGCTTATTATGAGCTCTCCAATTATGATTCTGCAGGACATTATGCCAATGAAATACTCGAAAGAGGCAACGTGAATGTGAATGCAGAGAACAATGCTAATCTTTTCCTTGGTAAAGCGGCTTATGCGCAGAATGATATTGAGAGTGCTAAGGCTTATTTCCAGAAAACGCTGAACACAGCCAGAGATGAATTTGGTGCTGAAGCGCAGTTTTTATTGGCGGAAATTCAGCATACCAACGGGAATTATAAAAAATCCATAGAAACACTTTATGAGCTTAATAATAACTTTTCAGTATTCGAGTACTGGATCGGCCGTTCATTTTTGTTGATTGCTGATAATTATATCGCATTAAGCGAGAATTTTCAGGCCCGGGCTACGCTCAACAGTTTAATAGAAAACTCTCCATTGGAAGACATCAAAGCAATTGCAGGAGATAAGCTTAGAACGATAGAAAAGCAGCAGGAAGCAGCGGAAATGCAGCAACGGTCACAGGAAGATACCACAGAATTTGAAATCATTGAAAATGAATAAACAGCATTGGTTTGGCCTGCCTAAAATGATGGTTGGCGGCATCGCATTTTTTGGTCTTCTCGTAGCAGGGGGCCCGATTGCCCAGGCGCAAAACTGGGGGGAAGAGAGCGATCTTGATGATACCGAGATCATTATTGAGAAAGATCGTCGCATAGAGTTGCCACAGGCGGTGCGTAATTACCAGAAAATAGCGCCTCCAGAGGCACAAATTGGTCTTCAGAACATGCGCTATGATTTTCGCAATATAGATTTCCAGGTGAGCGATTTGCAGCCACGCATGAGGGTGCTAACGATAAAAGACGATCCGCTTCCCAAGCTGTATGGCAACTATGTCAAGGCGGGTTTCGGTAATTATATCACACCCTACTTTGAAGGGTTTTTTAACAATAAGCGCAATGACAAATACGCGTACGGCATACATGCCCGGCATTTGAGCAGCGCAAGAGGACCAGTAGATGGTGCAAATTCTGCCTTTAGCGAAAATGAAATTAATTTACAGGGAAAGTATTTCACCAAAGTCGTCACCTTCGATGGCAATGTGGGCTATGAGCGATTGCATAATAACTTTTACGGATATGCGCCCGGGACCGAAGTCGACAAAGATACGATAGGGCAGGTCTTTCATATTTTTAGAGCGAGTGCGGGGATTTCCAATGCCAATGTATCGCGTACCAGCTACAGGTTGGGAGGAGATTTCTCTGCCATGCGAAATGCTTATGATGCGCGTGAAACGCAGGCAGGTGTAGTCCTCAGCAGTAAGTTTAACTGGACAGATAATTTTGGGATTCGACTGGATGGTGACCTGTATAATATCAATTATGCTGACAGCGGAAGTATTCAGCGTAACTTATTCAGAATTAAACCAGCATTTGAATTTGAGCTGGATGGGCTGCAGGTGACTGCAGGCTTTAATATTGCGTATGAGAACGATACACTTTCCAATGCCGATAGGGTGCATTTTTATCCGCGTGCCCGCATAGATTATGCTTTCAGCGACAATCTGAAAGTGTATGGTGGTGTAGAAGGTGATTTGGAAAAGGTAGCTTTGCAGGACCTTATTCGCCAAAACCCCTTTCTTGATCAGGACATTCCGGTTTTCCATACCAATAAAACCATGGAGTTTTATGCTGGTTTGAGAACCAATATTATGGACAGGGTAGCTTTGAATACAGGGATTTCCGTAGCTTCGTATAGAAATCTGTATTTTTTCACCAATAGTGCCAGGGATAGCAGCAGATTTGATGTCCAGTATGACGAAGGGACCACTACGGTTTTTAACTATTTTGCCGAGCTGAGCTATGCGAAAGACGATGTATTCAGAACCTATTTCAGAACAGATCTTTACAGCTATAATACCGGCGATCTGGAAGAAGCATGGCACAGACCGAATTATAAACTGAATTGGTATGCCAGCTATAATCTGTACGGTAAGATACGCTTTGCTGCAGATGCCAATCTGCTGGGTGGCATAACAGCCCGAAATTTTGTCACCAATGAAACTTTTGAGCTTGACCCGATCGTAGACCTGAGTTTTAAAACTGAGTACCTGTTTTCAGATCGTTTTTCGGTATGGTTCAGTTTGAATAATCTCTTGGGCAACGAGTATCAGCGGTACTTATATTATCCTTCCCGAGGATTTTTGGGCATGTTGGGTGCTTCCTATGCTTTTTAAGTTGAATATTAATGGAGAAAGTTTCAAGATCGTACATCACTGATGTTTTTTGCGAAATAAAAATATTATAGTTTTGCCGTCATCCTAACTTGTCGCATTATTAATATGGCTTTGGTATTGAGCTGAATACTGTAAAAAATTAAATGCATTAACCCAAAAATCATGGAAGACAAAGATTACGGATTACCGGAAGTAGAATTTAAACCAATTGAAAGAGATCGAGAGCCTATGTCATCAACATCTGCCACAGAGTTTGAACGCAAATTCTCAGAAAAAAACAAGGAAGATAAAGGTGGCGGCCCATGGGGTATAATCGTTGCCATTGTTGTATTATTGGCCCTTGGTGGCGGATTGCTGTATTATTTCGTCTTCAACGAGAGTGATCAGGAGCCTGTGGCGCAGGAAGCACCGGTACAGGGTTATGTAGTAGAGACTGAAGAAGAGGAAGAAGAAAACTGGGTTGAAGAACCCGCCGTGGTTGAAGAAGCTCCGGTGGATGAAACGCCTGCCGTTGGTACAGTAGAATTACTGGGTAGCAGAACGGGAAAGTCCTATGTTATCATTGGCAGCTTCTTTGATGAAGATCTTGCTCAGGACGAAGGAAATAAACTGGCGCAAGGTGGCGTTAGTACGAAAGTCATTCCTCCTTTTGGCAGGGCACGTTTTTACAGACTTGCCGTCGGCGAATTTGATTCATTCAGAGAGGCTGCAGGTAATATTGACGCTTATAAATCAGATTTTGGAGAAAATATTTGGGTTCTTAAATACTAACATGCAACTATTACAAATTGATGTAACTTCTGCCGATACGACTGCTGTAGAGACAGCCGGACGTGAATCGGTTTCTCTGTTCGACCTTATACTGGCCGGAGGTTTTGTGATGATACCTTTGTTTATATTATCATTGGTAGCCATCTATATTTTCGTCGAAAGAATGCTTACCATTCGGCGGGCCTCCAATACACCAGGCGAGTTTACGGACAAAATCAGAAACTTGGTAATGAATGGTGACATCAATGGAGCACGCATGGTTTGCTCACATACCGATACCCCGATAGCCCGTATGATTGAAAAAGGGATTTCCAGAATTGGAAGCCCTTTAAAAAATATCGAAGTATCAATTGAGAATGTCGGGAAGATCGAAATCTATAAGCTAGAGAAAAACCTAGCCGTATTAGCTACTATTTCAGGAGCTGCGCCGATGATTGGTTTCCTGGGAACAGTAGCAGGTATGATTCAGGCATTTATTGCTATTGCGCAGGAGGAAGGCTCTGTGAGTCCTAAGCTGTTGAGCTCGGGCATTTACGAAGCCATGATTACCACTGCAGCAGGCTTGACTGTCGGCATTATCGCCTACCTGGGCTATAATTATCTAGTTTCTCAGGTGCAAAAAGTTGTTCATAGAATGGAATACACTTCTATTGATTTTATTGATCTACTTCAGGAACCACGCTAATTATGGGCTTAAAATCAAAAAATACGGTCGATGCATCTTTTTCGATGTCTTCTATGACAGACATCATATTTTTGCTGTTGATCTTCTTCATGCTTACATCTTCCTTTATTACGCCAAGTGGTTTGCCGGTAAATTTACCCAGCAGTAAGACATCAACAATTGTCTTACAGAAAGTGAGCGTGACCATCACACCTGACTTGCAATACTTTGTGAATGAAAGACAAGTGACCATGGCTAATCTCGAAACAGCGTTGGCCAGGGAACTAGAAGGCAAAGAAGGTGTTGTAGTGTTACATGTTGATAAGTCTGTGCCGGTAGAGCACCTTGTCAATATTGCTTCCATTGCCACTTCGCTGGAGGCTAAAGTATCTATCGCTACCAAGCCGCAATAATATGACAAGTGCAGAAGAAAAACGTAATAAGCAATGGGGACTGATAGCCAGTATCAGTATTCATGCTGTGCTCATTATACTTTTCTTTTTCTTGATGGCATGGCGAGAGCCTAATCCTCCACTTCCGGACTATGGCATAGAATTAAATTTTGGTATGGAAACCACCGGTGGTGGTGATGTGACACCAACACAGCAGCCAACAGTCGCTGCAGCGGAGCCTGAACCGCAACAGGCAGAAGCACCGCAACCCCAGCCTGTAGAAGAAATTGCAGAAAGCGAACCCGAGACGGAGAGTTCGCCGGAACCTGTTGTAGAAGAAGTATCGCCGGCTGCCACGGAAGAATCTAACCCTGTTTCCAAGGTGGAAAGCCCTGTGCCGGTTGAAGAAGAAAAGCCGAAGCCTGAACCTAAGCGCGAGGAGAAAAAAGAAGAGCCTAAACCACAACCAAAGCCTGAGGTAAAAAAAGAATCGCCAAAGCAAGCAGAAGCTGAAACCAAGCCCGATCCGCAGCCGACCCAGGCTGAGAAAGCTCCCACCAGAAAAGAAGGAGATGAAGGCCGAGGAGAGACAACGGAAAGTAATCAGGCCAGCCAGGGTGACAAAAGAGATCAGGTAGGTGATAAGGGAGATCCGCAAGGTAGCGTAGATGCCCGGGCACTTTACGGCCGTAGAGGTGGTGGCGATGGGCCAAGCCTGGAAATTTCAGGATGGAACTGGGACAGAATCCCAGACCAAGGTGATGATTCTGCGGAAAATGGTAGAATAGTCATAGAGTTTAGAATTGACTCAGACGGTTATGTTACCCGTTCCAGGGTGCTGGAATCGACTGTAAGTCCGCAAGTGGCGAAGTTTTACCGCGATCAGGTGGAAGGGCTTACCTTTAGCAAAACCAGTGACAATGCGAGACCTGCCCCGGAAACTACCGGAAGGGTAACTTTTGTCATCAAATCAAGATAATTCTATTGCATGACTTACGAGCAAACGCTTGACTATTTGTATAGTTGCCTGCCCATGTACCAGAGGGTGGGCAATATTGCTTTTAAAAAAGACCTGTCCAATACCATCGCTTTGCTGGAAGGCATGGGCAATCCACATCTTACATTCAAAAGTGTGCATATTGCCGGAACGAATGGTAAGGGTTCCACAGCGCATGCACTGGCTTCAGTGCTACAGGAAGCCGGTTATCAGACGGGGCTATATACTTCACCGCATCTCAAAAGTTTTACAGAAAGAATTCGCATCAATGGTGCCGAAATACCACAGCAGGAGGTCATAGACTTTGTGCAAGAGCATCAGGCTCTGATAGAAAAGGTGATGCCGTCATTTTTTGAGATGACTGTAGCGATGGCCTTTTGGTGCTTTGCTAAAAATAAGGTTGATATCGCTGTGATAGAAACGGGCTTAGGCGGAAGATTGGATTCTACGAATGTCATCACACCCGTCCTTTCATTGATCACCAATATCAGTTTTGACCATACTGCCATGCTTGGCAATACGCTGGAAGCTATTGCATTTGAAAAAGCTGGCATCATAAAACCGAATGTGCCGGTGGTGATCAGCCAGAGACAAGAGGAAACCTGGCAGGTGTTTTTGCAGACAGCCACTAAGAACAATGCCCCCATTGATTTTGCTGAATCAGCATTTCAGATCACCGACGAAAGAGCTGATGAAAATGGTTTAAAAATCTTCGAATATACCACCGTCAAAAGCGGAGAGTCTGCGACACTTTTCACAGACTTGATAGGACCGTATCAGCGGTTTAATATCCCCGGCATTTTAAAAGCAATCGATGTATTACAGCAGAATGGCTGGCAAATTTCATCGGATAATGTGCTTGAAGGATTAAAAGCTGTGAAGTCCAATACAGGACTGAAGGGACGCTGGCATATTATTAGTAATATTCCTTTAACTATCTGTGATACAAGTCATAATGAAGGTGGTCTTAAAGAGGTAGTTAAGTATTTGCAGCTACAGAAATACAAGCAATTATACCTAATTTTGGGGTTTACGAACGACAAAGACCTGCATGCTTTATTGCGTCTTTTTCCTGCCAAGGCTACTTTTTATTTCTGCCAGGCCGATATTCCCAGGGCTATGAGTGCGGAGGCAATCAAAGCAATTGCAAATGAATTGGACTTGAAAGCATATGTTATACCAGATGTTAATGAAGCCATTGCCATCTGTAAAAAGCAAGCAACTGAAGAGGACATTATCTTTATTGGAGGCAGTTCGTTCGTAGTGGCAGAGATTGGTGCATTAGATTAGGAAATAGTATATAAAGTATTGATAAATTGTAATATATGGGAAGGACTAAGCTTAGGAAGTTTGATGAAATCAGGACCATGCCCAACGTTATCGAACGC
>JBGSXH010000344.1:0-9164 GCA_041751515.1 Cyclobacteriaceae bacterium
CGGGCGCTTCAATTTCGCCAACGATCAAAACCATCTCTATCGAAACCTTTTTCAATGACTCGCCGGATGGTCCTCCTAATCTGGGACAACAGTTCACCGAAACCATGCGTGATTATTTTCAGTCCAATACCAGTCTTGAACTCGTGCAGTCGGACGGCGATCTTCAATTTGAAGGAAGCATTGTCAGCTATGTCACCTCTCCTGTCGGTGCCGTCTCCGGTGGCGCTGAAGATCAGTTTGACCAGGCCGGTCAAACACGACTTACCATCACTGTGAAAGTTGCATACCTGAACACTCAGGATGATGAGTTCGATTTTGACCGCTCTTTCAGTTTTTATGAAGACTTTAATTCACAAACTACCAATTTAACATCTGTTGAGCCTCAGTTGATTGAGGTCATATTTGAACAAATTGTGCTCGATGTCTTCAGTGCCTCTGTAGCAAACTGGTGAAAATTATTTATATTAGTCTTTAGATAAAGCTAAAAACAGTGAATAGAAACAGCTTATTACAGCTATTACATTCGCCTTTTAAAATTACGGAAAAGGACCGGCAAAAACTGGAAAATTTGCTTGAAAAATACCCATTTTTTGCGGCTGGGCATATGCTAGTTGCAAAAAATGCAGATACCACTAAAGCAGACAATGCCGATGATTTATTACACAAAGCTGCTCTTTATGCATCAGAAAGATTTTTATTAAAGGCTTTGATGAAAGCCAATGATAATGATGAACTTATTGAGTATCGCACAAATACTGCGGTGCGAACATCCGATAAGGTGAGAAAGCATAACGCTGAAGCAGATGTGCAATCAGATGCCAGTATTAATGCATCGAAGCGAAAAAAAATTGCCTACGATAATTTAGATGAAGCAACTTTGAAAAGCATTAATGCAGACGAAGTTGGTCTGTCTGTCCTCTCTGAACTGGAAAGGCGTGCGCCGCAGGGATTGGAAGCGGACGAAAAAATTCGCTTACAAAATACTATAATTGATGAGTTCATCCATGCATCCCCAAGCATTTCCAAACTTAAAGACGAACCTGGTACACTTCCGGACTTATCCAAATCGACAACTGACTTCGATAACTCC
Organism: Cyclobacteriaceae bacterium; assembly: GCA_041751515.1. GTDB lineage: Bacteria > Bacteroidota > Bacteroidia > Cytophagales > Cyclobacteriaceae > JBGSXH01. The sequence goes on from JBGSXH010000344.1 coordinate 1,091, forward strand.
CTGGCATCAGAGAATTTGGCCATTATCTTGGAAAAGCAAGGAAAATACGACAAAGCCGTTAACATATATGAGCAGTTAATGTTGAAGATTCCAGAAAAAAAAGCTTACTTTGCGAATCGTATTGAAAAAATTAAAAACACATAGTCGATGTTTACTTTCGTTATTACCTTAATCATTATCATCTCACTATTATTAGTATTGGTGATTCTGGCCCAGAACTCAAAAGGTGGAGGGCTCTCTAGTCAATTTGGCGGTGCATCCTCCAGCCAAGTAATGGGCGTTAAGAAAACCGGTGATATTTTAGAGAAAATTACCTGGGGCCTGGCCATTTCATTACTGGTACTAAGTGTGGTTACTAATACTATTCTTACTAGCGAAAGTAACCAGGAAGGCTTCCGAAGTCCTAATATTGACAGAGCTTCGGAACAAAATATTACTCCTAACTTTGGTGGTGATCAGGAACAGCCAATCCAGGAAGGTACTGAAGACGCCTCTCAGGAAGATTTTCAGCTGCCCGAAGAAGAGGAGAACTAGTAGAAATTTAATTATAAGTTAAAAAGAGGCCTGCTTTAAATAAAGCAGGCCTCTTTTTTTATAATGGTATGGACAGACCTCTTATCTGGAACTACCGGAGGTATCAGTGGAATTGATATAACTTACCAATAGTCTTTTAGAAATAGGTAGAATAGTTTCTTTGAAAGGAAAAGCCATTTTTGCTTGAATGGCATAAGTAGCAGGATTGGGTAAAGTTTTATATTTTTTCAGTAAATCGAGCTTAATCTGTTCCAAAGTCCTACCAAAACCAACTTTCGTTTTTTCTAAATAGGTCATGTTCACTCCTCTCAGCTTTTCATTGGCATTGTCAAAAACCGTGATCTGATATTGGAAGATTTTCAGCTTATTCTTTTTTTCTTCGTTAATGAGCAGATATCCTTCCTTGTTATACAAAGGCAGTAATCCAATAGCGGAAATTTCCATGTTTTCTTCCACAAACTGGTAGATATCTTTTCCTTCATCGAGAATACCCTTGAGCTGAGGAATGGCAAATTGGAGAATATCTTCCAGCTCGCGCATGACTTCATCATCTTCGACTATCTTCTTATAACTAATTTTGAGTTTGTCAATATTCGCTTTTGTAATGGTTTGAGGAAATTGTTGGTACATGAGGTGCTTATTCTCTCTGACAGACATCAAATTTCGATAATGAAAAACCAAATCAGCCATATGTGGATATAACTTGCTCTGTCCAAATGCCTTTTTCACATTCTGAAGGTATCCAAGGAGCATGTATTTTTTATATTCGAAATCGACCCAACCTGTAGTTATCCAGTCTTGCTGCAATGCTATCATATCAATCCAACTTGTTACAAACGGAATATACGCAAATTTGTCAGGTAAGGCAATGCGGCTATACTGACATTAAGCTGAGGTTTAGCTGCAATTTTTACACTATTCATGCAAATATGACAGGCTTTGGTCATTCATTACACCTGTACAGCTCTTGGCATAGGAAATGCTATAAGGGCTTATAGATTTTTTTATGAAATTCAGTTTTTTAATTTAACTAAAAACCTAATACAACAATGTCAAATGTAAACATCAAACCTCTTGCAGACAGAGTGCTCGTAGAGGCCGCAGCTGCAGAGGAAAAAACTGCTTCAGGAATTATCATTCCAGATACTGCAAAGGAAAAACCGCAGAAAGGACAGGTTATCGCAGTAGGAAACGGCAAAGTAGATGAGCCATTAACCGTTAAGGTTGGTGATACCGTTCTTTATGGCAAATATGCCGGAACAGAGCTTACTGTTGATGGTAAAGAGTATTTGATCATGCGTGAATCTGATATTTACGCTATCGTTTAATCACTTCCCCCTCAAATTAATTTTTAAATTTTAAATAACTATAGCAATGGCTAAAGATATATTCTTTGATTCCACAGCACGTGAGAAGTTAAAAAGAGGCGTTGACAAACTCGCCGATGCAGTAAAAGTAACATTAGGACCAAAAGGTCGAAATGTCATTCTTGACAAAAAATTTGGCTCTCCAAGCATCACCAAAGATGGTGTTTCGGTAGCAAAAGAAATTGAGTTAAAAGACGCAATTGAAAACATGGGTGCTCAGCTCGTGAAGGAAGTAGCTTCTAAAACTGCAGACGACGCAGGTGACGGTACTACTACCGCAACTGTCTTAACGCAGGCTATTTTCGGTATCGGCATTAAAAACGTTACTGCTGGTGCTAACCCAATGGATTTGAAAAGAGGAATTGAAAAAGCAGTGAAAGCTGTTGTTGCAAACCTTAAAACTCAATCCAGAAACATTGAAAGCAGCAACGAAATTGCTCAGGTAGCAACTATTTCTGCGAACAATGACAGTGAAATCGGTCAGATGATTGCCAATGCCATGGAAAAAGTTGGCAAAGATGGTGTAATCACTGTGGAAGAAGCAAAAGGTACTGAAACTGAGGTTAAAACTGTGGAAGGTATGCAGTTTGACAGAGGTTACCTTTCACCTTACTTTGTGACCAATACAGAGAAGATGGAAGCAGAACTGGAAAATCCTTACATCCTGATTTATGATAAGAAAATATCTGCGATGAAGGAATTACTTCCTGTTTTAGAGCAGGTTGCGCAAACTGGCAAGCCTCTTTTGATCATCTCTGAAGATGTAGACGGAGAAGCTTTAGCAACATTGGTTGTGAATAAGATTCGTGGTGCTTTAAAAATCGCTGCTGTAAAAGCGCCAGGTTTTGGCGACAGAAGAAAAGCCATGTTGGAAGACATCGCTATCTTAACAGGTGGAACTGTAATCTCTGAAGAGAGAGGTTATAAATTAGAGAGTGCTACCCTTGACTATCTTGGTACTGCCGAGAAGGTAAATATCGACAAGGACAATACGATCATCGTTAATGGTGCTGGTAAATCTGAAGATATTAAGGCCAGAGTCAACCAAATTAAGGCACAGGTAGAAAATACCAGCTCTGATTACGATAAAGAAAAATTACAGGAGCGTCTTGCTAAGCTTTCTGGTGGTGTTGCAATATTATACATTGGTGCAGCTACAGAAACTGAAATGAAAGAGAAGAAAGACCGTGTTGACGATGCACTGCATGCGACAAGAGCGGCCGTTCAGGAAGGCGTTGTTGCTGGTGGTGGTGTTGCTTTCTTAAGAGCAGTTGCTGCACTGGATAACCTCGAAACTGAAAATGAGGATCAGGCTACAGGTGTGAACATCGTAAGAATTGCCCTTGAGTCACCATTAAGAACAATCATAGCCAATGCTGGCGGTGAAGGTTCTGTAATCATCAACAAAATCAAAGAAGGTAAAGATGATTACGGTTATAATGCACGTGAAGACAGGTTTGAAAACTTGTTTGCAGCGGGTGTAATCGATCCAACTAAAGTAACCCGACTGGCATTAGAGAATGCGTCTTCAGTAGCTGCATTATTGCTGACTACAGAATGTGTAATTTCTGATGAGCCGGAAGACGACAAAGGTGGTGCACCATCTATGCCTCCTATGGGTGGTGGTATGGGTGGAATGATGTAATCATCATCCATTTATGTCCCAAACGAAAATCAAAAAGGCTTCGCAATTGCGAAGCCTTTTTTTATGCCAATACTTTTAATAGACTGCTAAACCTTCTTTGACTTAACATTGCGCCTGTATGACTCTATTTTCATGGGTATTTTGAGGATTTCTTTAAAATCTTCACCAGACTCTAACATATCTTCATCATCATCTTCATACATCCAGGTTACATTTACTTTACTATTGCCTTTCTGTAACAGTTCTAATTTTCGAAAAACATCTACGAGACATTTTGACGATGAAGTATTAAAATACTCCAACTGTACACGCATCTTTGTTTCATGACATGGCGCTTGAGCATATTCATTTAACCAGCGAATGAGTGGAGCGTAAAACTCAATTGAATTTTCAGGAATAGACCTTCCGGCAATATAAAGATCACCGGTTTTAGCATCACAACTAATTTTCGGTGTTTTATGAGTAGCAGAAAGATAATAGTTTTCCATAAATAATGCAGTTGGTAATTTTGCAACAATAACCTTTGGTGTTCAGGTGTAGTGCATATAGTTGTATAAATAATACTAATTTATTACACAACTACTAATATAGTTAAAAATTGATCGAACTGCCAAGGATAATATACATTGACTAAAATTTAATGAATACCGTGCATCCACTTCTTCATCAGAGGAGTTATAATCAACGCAAAAATGGCAAAACCGATAGCCACATAACCGACAGTCTGGAAAACGTCTGTGTAATTTGCGAGTAATGCCATAGGAGTTGCTGCTTCACCTGTTGCCTCGGTATCAACCGCGGTAAGCTTTGCAATTTGTGCAGAGATATAATGAGCAAATGAAGAAGATAAAAACCAAACTCCCATCAGAAAACCGACAATTTTGCCAGGAGAAAGTTCTGTAATTTTGGACAGTCCCACTGGTGACATAAAGAGTTCACCGGTAGTAATGAACATATAGCCCAACCACAGAAAAAGAAAGGGTACTCTCCCGCTTTCGTCTGCATAGTGAATGGACATGGCGAAAACAAAGAATCCAAGCCCTAACTGCGCAATACCTAAAGCAAATTTTATAGGCGTATAAGGGTTCATTTTGCTCTTTGCCAGCCATACCCACATGGCCGAAAAAGGAATTGCATAAACGATGATAAAGAACGGATTGATTGAATTGGTAGCAGCTGCACCCATCCAGGAGGGCAAATGCACATTTCTTTCTGCAAACAGTGTCAACGCACTGCCGCCCAATTCAAAGAATGACCAGAAAACAGTCATAAAAAACGTTAGGAGAACTATTACAATTAATCGTTCTTTCTCGTGTTTGCTGACCTCAATAAAGGTTTTCCCTATTACAAACAGGACAAATGCGATTACTATCAATTGCAAAATCCCAACAATATCAGGCATGGAAGCACCCAATTTTATTTCCCATTCATAGGCATAGAGCATAATGCCAAATAAGGGTACTGCGATAATTGCCAACAGGTGTATAATCATATTCTGACTTAAACCTATTGAAGTCTTGCTATTTAATATTTCCGGTTTTGGTGGCAAGCCACTAGTGCCAAAAACATTACCTTTGTTACCAAAATAAAAGACGATTAAGCCAAGCAGCATTCCTACGCCAGCAGCACCAAATCCATAATGATATCCATAAGTTCTGCCCAGCCAATCACAAATTAAAGGCGCACTGGCTGCTCCTATGTTGATTCCCATATAGAAAATGGTAAAACCAGCATCCCTTCGTTTATCACCCGCTTTGTAAAGCGTTCCAACCATCGATGAAATGTTAGGCTTGAAAAAGCCATTGCCGACAATGAGTAATGCCAATGCGCCGTAGAAAAATACCGGATGTTCGATAGCCAGTGCAAAATGGCCCAAGACAAATAGTATAGCACCCAGCATAATAGCTCTGCGATAACCCAGGTAGCGGTCTGCAATAATACCTCCTATTACAGGTGTAAAATAAACCAAGGCACCATATCCTCCATACACAGCAAAAGCCAGGGTGTCCCTCACCCCTAATGCCATATCGGTAAAAAGACTGTTAACCATGTACAAGATGAGTAATGCTCGCATGCCATAGAAACTAAAGCGCTCCCAAAGCTCAGCAAAGAATAGGTAGAATAATCCCTGTGGATGTCCGAACAATTGGGGTTGTGCAGGCATCGGAGCTTCATGCTCATCTACCAGGTCATACTGTGAAGCATCTTTTGATTTCATATCTGGAGTTTAGAATTATGGAATAATTGCAATTGTTAGATGAAAGCCTATGATAGGTTTTTAATCATCAGTAACCTTATGCCTGATTAAGCTGTAAGCACTATATAAACAATTTTTAAAAGTACACTAGTATAGTTATTTATACAAGCCTGCTTTTTCTAAGAATGAATATTTAAGACCGATAATGGCTATATGATGCAAAATTTTTGAATTTTTAGTTATACATAATTAGAAAATACTAATTTTGTGCAAACGTTTGAAATTTATCTCAACAGCAACTTTAACATTATTTAAGAAATGCAAGAATTCGGATTAAAGTCAAAAGTGAAGGGTCTTGATGCTTATGGCATTAAGGATGCTGGCACTATTTTTTGGAACTTAAGTCCTGCGCAACTCGTGGAGGAATCGCTCAGTAATGGCGAAGGTCTACTCACCGACACAGGTGCACTCATGTGTGATACCGGTAAATTTACCGGTCGATCACCGAAGGACAAATTTTTAGTAAAGGACAGCAATACCGAAGATTCGGTGTGGTGGGGTGACATTAATATCCCGATCTCAACCGAGAAATTTGATGCCCTTTATGAAAAAATGGTCAATTTCTTAAAGGGAAAGAAAATCTATGTGCGTGATGCTTTTGCCGGCGCCGAAGCAAAGTACAGACTAGACCTCAGAGTAATTAACACTCAGGCATGGCATAATTTGTTTTGCTACAATATGTTCTTACGACCAGAACAGGAGGAACTTTCCACTGTCGACCCCAACTTTACTATCATCAATATTCCGGAATTTGAAGCTGATCCTGCGGTCGATGGGACGAGGCAGAAGAATTTCGCTATCATTAATCTTACCAAAAAATTAATTCTAATTGGCGGCACAGGGTATGCCGGCGAGATGAAAAAGGGTATATTTTCGGTTTTGAACTATATACTGCCCCATGAGCATAATGTGCTGTCTATGCATTGTTCAGCTAATATTGGTCAGAAAGGTGATACTGCAGTCTTCTTTGGACTTTCCGGGACTGGAAAAACAACGCTATCCGCAGATCCTGAACGCGGCCTTATCGGTGATGATGAGCACGGCTGGACCGAAAGCGGCATATTTAATTTTGAAGGTGGTTGCTATGCCAAAGCCATTGACTTAACAAGACAAAATGAACCGCAGATTTTCGATGCTATCAAATTTGGTGCAATTGTCGAAAACACCCGCTTTCTGGAAAATAGCAGAACAGTAGATTATAAAAACACCACTGTCACAGAAAATACCAGAACAGCCTACCCAATCCATCATATTGATAATGCAGTATCTCCTTCCGTTGGGAATGTTCCTGAGAATATTTTCTTCCTTACCTGTGATGCCTATGGAGTATTGCCTCCTGTTTCTAAATTAAATGAAGGACAGGCCATGTATCATTTTATCTCTGGATACACTGCTAAAGTGGCAGGAACAGAGGCAGGTATTACAGAGCCGCAAACAGTTTTCAGCGCCTGCTTTGGTGCACCATTTTTGCCGCTTCACCCAACTAAATATGCAGAAATGCTTGGTGAAAAAATGCGCAGTAATAAAGTTAATGTTTGGCTCATCAATACAGGATGGTCTGGTGGTCCTTACGGGGTAGGATCACGCATGAAGTTGAAATATACACGTGCTATGATTACTGCTGCTCTTAAAGGAGAGCTGAATGGCGTCACCTTTAAGCATCACGAGATATTTGGGGTAGCCGTTCCTTCCAGTTGTCCTAATGTACCGGATGAAATATTAGACCCTAAAAATACCTGGGCCGATAATGAGGGTTATGACCGGCAGGCCGCGATGCTCGCCAAACAGTTTAACGATAATTTTGAAAAATATGCTGATTTTGCAAGTGAAGCCATTTTAGAAGGAGCGCCAACTGTAAACGCATAAGCATTAAAATTATAGACTTTATTAACAAAAAAGCCTTTCACGAGAAAGGCTTTTTTGTTACCACTTATTTATTTGTGCTTACACATACACCTTTGTGTTGAAGCAGTTGTACCTTGCATATCAATACTTGAACCACCGAACTATTATTAATGAAGCATACACAGGCAGCCGCGTTACAAACGATACTAAAAGAGCATTCAGACAAATTTAAGAAAGTTATCTTATGGGACACCTCTCCTATTATTCAGCTGGATTTCTCATCTAACAACATTTCTTTGACTACGGTAGACCTCAAAAACATTCAGAACTTTAATGAATACGTCTTTGGCGTATTGGGCTCAGATATGGCGCAAGCCGGTATTGGTGGATATTTGGAGCCAAGAATTATCTACAAAAGAAGTCCGC
>JBGSXH010000345.1:0-2949 GCA_041751515.1 Cyclobacteriaceae bacterium
GCTTCCAATACTTTTCTGACGTTTTCGAAGACTGCATGGCACTGCTTTTCAATGTCATACGAGACCACTTCATCTTTATTATTAAGTACAACACCTGGAATGTCTTTAGTGCCTCTTTGTCTTGGTCCTACACCTGATAAAAACAGCAGATTACCCGCCCTTCTCGCATGGGGATATGCACCGACTGGTTCCGGTGCGCTTTCAGCATCATATTTCATTCTAGAATTTACCATAAAGACAGCTTTTTGCAAAGCTGCCTTTAATTATTTAAGCATTCATCAAATCTTCTATTTCTTCTATTTCAATCGGAATGTCCTGCATTAAATCCAAGACGCCATCCTCCTGCACTACGACATCATTTTCCAGCCGAATGCCAATTCCTTCCTCGCGAATATAAATACCTGGCTCTACGGTAAATACCATATTAGGCTCCATTTTCCTGTAGACATTTCCGGTGTCATGCACATCCAGCCCAATATGATGAGAGGTGCCGTGCATAAAATACTTTTTATACAATGGCTGGTCTGGATGCTGGTTTTTAACATCTGTTTTGTCCAGTAGCCCTAAGTTGATGAGCTCACTTTCCATTAATTTGCCCACCTCTTTATGATAATCGGGAATAGTATTTCCGGGACGCAGCATTTGCATGGAAGCTTTCATAACTCTTCTGACCGCGTTATAAACGTCCTTCTGTCTTTTTGTATACCTGCCGTTGACCGGGATGGTCCGGCTCATGTCGGCATTGTAATTGGCATACTCAGCTCCCACATCAAATAAAATGAGTTCGCCATCCTGGCATTCCGCCTTGTTCTCAATATAATGTAATACGCAAGCATTGGCACCGGAAGCAATGATTGGGGTATAGGCAAAACCTTTAGAACGATTTCGAATAAATTCATGTAAAAATTCGGCCTCGATTTCATATTCCATCACGCCAGGTTTTACGAAGTTAAGTACCCTGCGGAAAGCCTGATTGGTAATCTTACAGGCATGTTGAAGTTGTTCAATTTCCAGTTCGGATTTCACGGCGCGCAAGTGGCTCATAATAGGGGCGATGCGCTTGTATTCATGCAATGGATATTGCTGTCTGAGTGATTGAATAAAGCGGGCATCTCTCGTGCCGACTTCAATCACTGCTCGTGTATGCTCGTTTGTATTTAAATAAACTGCTTCAGCTTCTGTCATTAAAGCATGTAGCGTAGCAGGAAAATCCTGTAACCATAGCACAGTGTGAATGCCGCTGGTTTCATTAGCCCGTTCTTTTGTATACTTTTCCCCTTCCCAGATGGCGATGTTCTCGTTCGTTTCTTTGAGAAATAAAATTTCGCGCATTTTTCTATCTGGGTGATCCGGAAAAATAGCCAGAATGCTTTCTTCCTGATCGATGCCAGATAAGTAAAAAATATCATTGTTTTGTCTGAACGACATTGTGCCATCCGCATTGGTGGGCATGATATCGTTGGAATTTAATAAAATCATACTTTTAGGCTGCACATGCTTCTGAAGGTTTTTACGGTTAGCAATAAATAATTCTTTGTCTATAGGATGATATCTCATAGCAATAGTTGTTGTGTAATAGGTCTAATTAATTATAAGACCTGAATATAATGAATAGTATGGTTTATGCTGACAGGGTATGCATATAAGTACGCATAAGTGCCGCGGCAATCACTGAGGACTCGAATTTTTTCACATGTTCCTGCCCTTTGAGTATCATTTTTCCTGCAATGTTAGCATTATTATTGATCGATACGATGGTTTCAGCCATTGCCTGCGGGTCATTGTGCGCAACATATTTACTTTCCGGTCCGCCAGCTTCCTCAAAGCAACCACCTTTGGTGCTAATGACAGGGACTTTGGCATTGAGTGCTTCGATAATAGGTATACCAAAACCTTCAAAAATGGCAGGGTAAATAAATATTTTGGCAAGCTGGTATATTTTAGGCAGCTCTTCCGAGGGGATATTGTGTAAAAAGTAGACCCTGTTGAGTAAATTATTTTCTTTTGCGTATTTAATAAGTTGCTCTTTATAGGGACCCGATTTACCAACAATTACCAGGGGTAGCACTAACTTGTCGCCAGCAGCTACCATAGCCTGCAAGATGACCATCGCATTTTTACGCGGTTCTATTGTGCCGACATTGAGCATAAATTCCTCAGGCAGTCTATACTGCTGAATGGTTTCTTCCAACTGAAGAGGACTGTATTCCTTCTTGAATGATTCATGACATCCCTGATAAACCACATCTATTTTGCTTTCAGGAATCCCGAAAAATTGTTGAATATCCCGACTCGTCTGTTGGCTGACAGCAATGATTCTATCACTTACTTTGCATGCATGTCTGAACTTATGCTTATAAATGGCCGCATCCATCGCATTATAAAGTTCCGGGTATCTTAGGAAAAGTAAATCGTGAATGGTGACCACTGTGCGCAGGTTTTTACTGGTAATAATGGGAAGCTCATTGCTTAATCCATGAAAAAGTCTTACCTGATCTTTTATAGCAATATTACCCAGAATAGCCGAACGCCATATGCTGCTCATGCCCATTTTGCTGACCATTTTGGAAGGCGTACGCAGCTGATTACGGGTGTGTTGAAGCAACAATCTGGTATCCTGATTTTCACCGGCGCTGGGTGTATAGAGATAGTACTCATGCTCAGGGTATTGCTGGCTTAGCGCTCGAATGACAAAACGGCTATAGTTTCCCAGACCGGTATTGTTTAAAAATGCTCTCTTGGCGTCAAAACCTACTCTCATACGCGTACCTGAACTCAGAAGTAAATAGCCTTCTGTGAGATAAAATTAGTATTTGTCAGCATACTTTACTGTATTTGAAGACAATTGTTTATTGAAATAAAATGAATTGCTGTGCAATTGAGATAATTGCCGGCTTCAGGAAACATTTTTTGTTAAATTTGCATTTGGCTTAGTATAATATATGGCAG
>JBGSXH010000346.1:0-1847 GCA_041751515.1 Cyclobacteriaceae bacterium
CGATCTATAGGCCACATCATCTTTTATATGCTCAACGTTCTCCAGCTGGATATCTATTGCGAGCACTTCAGCACCGCTGTTAGAGAGGTTTTTGGCAATGGAAACTCCAAACTGTCCTAAGCCGATCACTGCAAACTTTCCTTCCATCAGATTTTGGTTTTCAGGTAAGTGATAAGCATTTCCAGGCCTTGCCTGAAACTGCTATTATTAGGCAAAATAACATCTGCATCATACTTAAAGGGCTCAATGTATTTCTCAAAAGTTGGAGCCACATGATTTTCGTACCGGTATAAAACATCATCCAGGTCATATCCTCTCTCTTGATTGTCGCGGATAATCCTTCTTTTCAGCTTAATGTATTCTTTTGCATCAATAAAAACTTTCAGATTCAGTTGCGATGCTACTTCAGGATAATAGAAAACAAATAGCCCCTCTACAACAATTATAGGCGCAGGGCGGAAAGTGAGTACTCTGGGAGTAGCATTCGGGTTATTGAAGGTATACTCCAACCGTTGAACCTTTTTTCCAAGCTTAAGATCTTTCAAATCTTTAGCGAACTCATCGAATTTGATGGATTGAGGTGTATCAAAGTTATACACGCCATTTTCGTCCCTGGGCTGCATCTCCCTGGGTTTATAATAATTATCCTGAGAAACGAGACAGATATCCTCCGCGGGAAATGATGCTAAAAGACTATTAAGGAAATGTGTTTTTCCGGAAGCACTTCCACCGGTAATGCCAACAATAAAAGGTTTGCTCATGGCCTGCAAAGCTAATACATTACGCTTACTTCACCTGATGCTTTCTCAGATATTCAACAAATTTCCTGATGGCGATAGCTCTATGGCTGATTTCATTTTTTTCCTGCAAACTCATTTGAGCGAATGACTTACTGTGCCCCGACGGCTTAAAAACCGGGTCGTAACCAAAGCCTTCGTCGCCCTGCTTCTGCTCCAGAATTGTTCCTTTCACAAAACCTTCAAATTGTCTTCGCCTTCCATTTTCCAGAAAGGTAATGACTGTTCTGAACTGTGCATTTCTATTCTTTTCGCCTTTTAACATTTTCAATAGTAAAGCCATATTTGCTTCATTATCAGGCGGCTCTCCTGCAAAACGTGCTGAATAAACCCCTGGTTTACCATCTAATGCTACAACTTCCAGCCCTGTATCGTCTGCAAAACAAGGTATGTTATACTTTTGATATACATACTCTGCCTTTTGCAATGAGTTTCCCTCCAGGGTTTTTTGCGTTTCGGGTAATTCCTCCATGCAACCTACTTCCTTCAGACTGACCACCCTGTAGTCTTCCCCAAGGAGCCATTGCACTTCCTTAAGCTTATTCTCATTGTTTGTGGCGAAACATATATCCATAGTATAAAAAAACAGAAAATTTGCCATAAAAAAAAGTGCCAAAATCATCTATAGACCTTCGCACTTAAATTTTTGCCACTTATGGCAATTTACTTTGAATGATAATACTACTCTATTCGCTCTACGTCAAAAACAAGAATAGCGAAAGGTCGCATAGACTGTGCTCTAGGAGATAAAAAGTTAGCTTCTACCATGCCTTTCACAAATGTATCGGGCAGAACGGTGACATTGGCGCCATATGCCAGATTGGAAGGAATTATTAGTCTTGCCTTCTCACCAACTTTCATTTTCGCAATGCCTTCATCCCAACCACGAATGACAGCGCCCTGCCCTACAGAGAATCGAAACGGAGCACCATCTGCTGATTCATCAAATACATCTCCATCCAGAAATGCACCTTTATAGGCCACCTGAACATTTTGTCCGCTAAATGGCAATTCGCCTTCGCCTTCTTCTAACACCTGATATCCTAGACC
>JBGSXH010000347.1:0-3268 GCA_041751515.1 Cyclobacteriaceae bacterium
TTGTATTTTTAACCAACGGCTAGGAGCAACTATCGTTAAGTCTGATCGATGATATATCCAGTCTTTTAACTTCCATTCCCAATGAGTAACATCGCGCCGAATATTAGGATAGGTATCTGGATATGGGCACTTACCGCAGCCCATCTGCCAGCGGGAACAGTCATAGCTATAAGTGCAGTGCCCTGTGAAGCTCCACATATCGTGAAGGGTAAAGACAGCAGGCTTTTGTGCTGTGAGGTGCGATATAGCTAAATAGTTAAAGTAGCTGTTGTGTAGGTTATGAAAATTAATAACATCTGCTGCTTTAAAAAAGAGGTGTTTTGGGATGTTAAAGCTACTAACATGGTTAATGTAATTAAAGCCTACTCTATGAACTAATCGGTGGAGCTGGCTTTCAACTCTCTGACAACGAGGTACCTGGGCAACTTGTGGGTCATCTAGTTGCTTTCGTCCTACCAAAAGCTTAGAGTCTACTCCCTGCTCCAACAAGCCTTGATGAAGTCGATAACCAGCAATTGCAGCGCCTCCAACGATATCTGACTGATTGATATGAATAACTTTCATAAAGAAGGAGCTAAAACTAGTGTTCCAACTCTTCTGTTACAACAAAATCGACATAAAGAGTATGGCCGACGATAAAACTGCGTAGAAACGGTATCTTTTTCAATATTGGGCCGATAAAATAATAAGCAAATCGGTATACTATGCCTTTCAAAAATTTAATTTCAGGTAGTCTTGAAAGCTGAATTCCAAGGTACCAGTCAACATGATAAGAAGCAAGAGGCTCAAATTTAATTTGAGAAATCTCCAAAGGCAGCACTTTTGTCAGGCTATGGAACGTATGCTTACACCAACAATGCATGTGGTGAGGGGGTTGATCAAGCAAATTTCTCTGAGCATATTTTATAAAAGATCTTGCGTTTGGAACAGTAATTATTATCTTGCCGCCGGGATAAGTTAACCGCATAATTTTTTTAAAAAAACTTAATGGATCGATGGTATGTTCTAAAACTTGAAAGCTGCAAATGGCATCAAAATCACAGATTTCATTTCCTAAAATATCTTGTGGGACTGACTCAAAAACAGGAATTCCCTCACTTTGGGCATATTGAACCGCACTCTGATTTAAGTCGATGCCCATAACATCTAAAGAATATTCTGTTATTAACCACTTCACAAAAGCACCTTGACCACAGCCCACTTCCAGAACTTTCTTGCACCCTTTTAGCCTTTCAGTTGCAATATTATGTTCCCATTTAAAGGGAATATAATACCAACTGAACTTAGATAGCTGTTCATAAAGGTTTCCAGATCCAGCAACTTTAAATGGTACAAAAAATTTTAACTTGGTCTGGTTGCATTGGTACAAATAAATTTCTTTACACCCTTCAAGTTCTTCAGAAATATCAATATCAAAAGTTTCGCGCCAATCGTCTATTAACTGATTAGTATCTATTTTTTTTAGAAAGCTCACGTCATAAGCATTAGTCAAAGGACTTTTGGGCTTTAAAGGTTTATCAGACGTCATTTTTTATAATGTAACAATTGTTCTGGATTTGACGTATCTTACAAGAGAGCTTATTAAGCGATAAATAATCGTGAATTGCCCTCGAGCAACCATCCCAAACGTAATAATCGTCTACTATGACAATCCCACCTTGAGCTATCTTAGGATATAAAGCTTCAATGCACTGCATTGTTGAATCATACCAATCGCCATCTAACCTCAAAAGAGCGATAGGTTCATCAAATTGAGCATGTGAAACAGTGTCTGAAAACCACCCCTTAACTAGTTTGTAGTTAGACACGCCACTCATTTTCATGGCTTCATGTGCATAAATTTCTTCTGCTTTGCAGTTATCAAAATAATATGCGCTATCTTTATTACTTTGCCATGATAAAGCATCTACTCCATCTATTTTTTGAGCTGAAGGAAGTCCTTCAAAGCTATCAAAAAGATAATAACTCCTGTTATTGCCTAACATTTCAGCTATCGATGCAATCATACCCCCGCGCCAAACGCCACATTCTACTATACAGCCATGGGTACTCTCAATTTTTCTACACAATCTTAAATTTTCAATAAATGTTTTCCTGGGTATCATTGTGTACAATGAATACTTTTCATAAATGCCGATGGCCTCAGATAAAAACTGAAGCTCATTTTCTTCTAGCCTGACAAGAGAGTATCCCGTTTTACTGATTAAATTTTTCGCAACTTTTTTTGCTGATATAAAATTAAGCATTATTCAAGCGCTTTTTCGGTAGAATGAGTCCTGATTTTAATTTATAGGCGATGGAATACCATTGATTGATAGCGCTTTTTCTAAAGTGAGTTTCGAAGGTGTAACGATCAGCTTCGACATGCTGAAGAACAAACGGAGGATGCTTGATAAGCCCGATCTCCTCAACAGCCATATTTGAGAACTTGCTTTTCCCCCCAGTATGGGTAGAGTTTAAACCAAAACCGATGTTGGAAATTAAGTTGACCTGAGGTAATACTGTTATCCCCCCCTGGGACCAACAGGCAAATGTCCAAGCATAGTCCCAGGTATCAAGACGGTCACTTAAAAATAGAAGATCGAATATATTAGTCCAATAATTTACTTCATAGGGTTTATCGCATAGCGATTTTATTAAACCTTCGTCCCGGAATTCAATCCACTTTTGCGGATTAAATTCCCAATATTGCCAAGCTCTTCGCCAAGTAGCCCAACCCCAGCAGTGATTATACTTTGAAAAATAGTAACTATACAACGGCATGCGTTTCTGTCCTGCCTGAAAGTTGTTGCCACTAATGGCCATTACTCGCTTATCATGGTGATAGTACTTAAGCAAAGTTTCACAATAACGAAAAAATGATGGATGAGGCAGACAATCATCCTCAAGAATAATCGCCTCTTCAACTTGGTCAAAGGCCCAGGTCAAGCCCGAAGATACTCGATTTCGACAGCCTAAGTTAACGTCTGAATAGTTGCGTAAGACTTCGCAATTCCAATCAATATTTTCTGTAATAGCTCTAGCCTGTTGGCATAACACAGTCTCTTTTTCACTTCGGGGACCATCAGCCACTACTAATAACTTTGTAGGTTGCGCATGACGAATTGCCTCAAATACCTGAGCTGTCAAGTCAGGGCGACGGAAAATAAGAAACACAACTGGGGTAGAGCAAACCATCAGCTAAAAAGAGTAGTTAAATAGAGATATGTCAGGCTCAAAAGCAGCCTTAACCATGGCTTGCGTTGTCTGATTATAAAACTCCTTGTAG
>JBGSXH010000348.1:0-3581 GCA_041751515.1 Cyclobacteriaceae bacterium
AAAGGCTTTTGAGTTGGCTATAGAACGCTTTCAGCAAGCCAAAGCACATGGTTACCTTATGCCAAGCCTTGAATACCACCTTGGTTTGAGTTATCACGGTCTGAAAAATACTACAGCTGCTTGTCAACATTTAGAAAAGGCCAAAGCTGCAGGATTGTCTCAGGCAGTGGAGGCATTATCCAAAATCTGTCAATAATGAAGAGACTGCAGGTTTTCCAGAATTTCCGCTTTTTGATTTGCTAGCCGACGTTCCTTACGGGTGTTTCCCTGCATTCTGGCCAATTTCATATACGCCTCAATGCAGTCAATATGATAAGCATTGATCTCGAGGCAATCATCAAAAGCTGTAGTTGCTGCCTTCATATCTCCTGCTTTCATTGCCCATAAGCCATGTAAGTACGCGGTCATTGCTTTGTCATAGGCATAGGTGGTGTTCATTTTTTTGATCAGTGAGGCTGCTTCTTCAGTGTTGCCAATTGCGATGAAGTAGGATATCGCCATGGGATAGTCGCTACTTGATAAATTATTAGTTAAAAAATTTTGCTGCTTAGTGGTCCCCGCATCAACATGTTCAAGGCCATGCTGCGCAATGTCCTGCATCAAGTCGAAAACAGGATACGCTCCACCTGCAGCATTGATGATTTTTTGAACTTCGGAGATGTTTTTTAGCGCAGCTTCGTATTGGTTATCTTTCAAGAGTGCCTCTACATGCATGCGCCGAATTTCATAATGCTGTGGCTTATGCTCACTAAGTCTTTTTAACTGATCAATAGCACTGCTTTCGCCAAGTAATGCCCTATGGTAGGCAGCAAAAGCAGTAGCTTCATCTCTGCGATCACGAAGATATGTGGATACTGTAGCGCCTTCTCTTTGGTAAAGTTCGGCCAAGGCAATTGCTTCTAAGGGCATGGCATGTCGGAGGTAAAATTCCCTGAATTGTATGTAATTCCTGGCAATTTCCGCATAGTCACGCTCCAGTTCAATGCTTTTTTGATATGCCTTTAACTGCGCTGTGAAATTCTCCTCTTGATGGAAAATGGCTGCAGCTTCTAATATTCTTGCTTTTTGGAGGAAATAAGGGGCATAAGTGCTGTCTATAGCAATGGCCTGCTCAATGATGGATAATGCCTCACTATGTCTTTCCTGCTTTAATTTTGTCATGGATTTAGCGATAAATGCGGGCTTGTACCTGGCATCATGCATGAATGCAGAGTCGATATAAGACAATTGCTTTTTTGCGTCCTCTTCCTGTGCGGCCAGGTTTAAATACACCTGTGCCCAGTTGCTCTGCATGACAGTACTGTCGCCAGCCAGGTATTGCTTTTGCCGGCTTACCAGGCTATCCAAAAAATCATATAATTCAGGATCTTTCTGCATCAAATCTCCACGGGTATTAATGGACTTATGGTTCAGTGGATGCACCTTTACCGTTTCAAAATACGCAGGATAGGTTTGTGCAAGGTATTCTGATTCATTATTGGAGGAGTAATAGTCGAGTGTCCTGTCTTGTTCCATGGCGTTATAATACAGTGCCCTTACCCTTCGGTTTTCTTCATCGGTAAAAACCCGGCCATGGTACAGGTGCACATATTCATGCAAAGTCACATTCCTTTCCAAAAATGCACCTCGAATGATGTATTCTATTCCCGTTGCGCCACTGCCGACCCCTCTGATGTCCATCCATTGTCGGTTGTCGAAAGTGGTTGCCTGCCGGAAGTAGTTACTGCCCATTGCTGTAGCAAGGTCGCGGTGTAATGGGGGAAGTTTAAACGTTAAATTTTGCTTTGCCAGAAATGGAAAGTAAACAGTACTTTCATAAAGTTGCGCCCTTACCATATTTCTAACCTGCCTGCCCGGATAGTAGTTAATGTCCGGAAAAACGTGCTCAAAATTTTCGGGATCTGCAATTTCAGCGTTCTCCACGATGCTTTGCAGCGAGTCATAAGCCGCTAAATAGCTAATTTGCTGTTGTTTAATCGTTGCAGCCAAGCCATTGTGTGCGGGGCCGTAGTGAGGTTTTTTCTTCAAAATGAGACTGAATTTTTCTCTTGCACTGTCCAGTCTGTTTTCTATATCGCTATTAAAAGCCATATAGTAGGTAGAAGCTTCCAGCATAGCAGGCAGTACGCTTTCAGGATACTGGCGTTGTACCGCTTTCGCTTTCTCAACGGCAACCTCCAGTTGGTTGCCCTCAATAAGCCTGTCAGCCTCCTGTAGTAAGATCTGAACAGCTTCATCATCATCAGATTTATAATCTGCATACGTCAGATGCGTATGGCCATTGCCCCAGTGCCAGTGTGTAACATAATGCAATGGATTTATTGTGAGTGCCATCTCCCATTGGGCAGCCATGTCTTTCAGCTGGCTTGCGTCTACTCTGCGCCAAATGGCATAGCCGTAGTTAAACCTGGCATCAGCATTAAATGGATCCAGAGACAATGATTTCTTAAGCGGAGCCTCGGCCAAGGAAGGTTTTTGATTCCAGAAGTAGACATCAGACTCTAAAAGGTAGGCGGCGGCCATTTCTGGGTGAGAGGCTTGTAGCGCTTTAGCCATCTCCAGCCCTTCATCGTACTGCTTTTCGAGAACAAAAATGCGTCCCTGCCAGTATTTTCCTTCCGCAATATTATCAGTCTCCAGCCTTTTGGCCAGTGTAAACGCATCGGAAAGCTCCCATGAAGCAATGTGTAGTTTGATGTTCAACACCTGAGCAGGTATGCTACCACTACTCAGAAGGGGTTGCAGGAGGTTTTCACATTCAGTAAAATGATGTTCCAGAAACGCTAACTCAGCTTGAATGATGGGATGTGAGGTTGCTGCAGCTTTCGCTTGTTGCCATAATCCAAGCTTTAGCATGGCCCTTAGGTCGGCCTCAGTATAGCGCTCTTTGGAGAGTAGTATACTTCTTTCAGATTTCAGCAATTCAAAATCCGCCGATATATTATCGGGATTTTGTGCATATAAGCTATAATTAGCGAGAAGAAGACAATAACAGCAAAGGAAACTTAAACGGACTTTCATAATGTATAGCACTTTCTATAAAATTAATGAAAGTCCGGCTATTATCAAGCTTCGGGCTTTGGTTTGGGTTCCGGCGCGGGAGGGAGCCCCGGAGCTGTTTGGCTAGGGCCATAAATTTTAAAATCGATAGAAAGCGTTCCTGCCTCACCCGCAATATAGTTAACATAACCAGGTAACTCCTGCACTTGCAGCAGCTCATTAAGCTTTACAGTAATTTTACTGGTAGAAATGCTAATGTATTTCGTCAGATCGACTTCATCTTCCCCATCTGTTTTAAGAAATTTTTTCAACAAAGCACTGGCGAGCAAAAAAACAACTTTCTTTATCAGCTCGAAAAATATGTTTCTAAAGCGAATACTTAGGGTAAGAACGCCATCATCGAACCTTACAAAGCGAAGATAAATTCTGGCTTTGAGTGTAAATATGGAAAATTTGAATTTTGTAACCCGAATAGCCAAACCGTCTTCCACACCTTCGAGGTGAAAGGCTATGTTTTCATCAATTTTGTCTTTTAAGGCATATTCGTTGGCGAGACTGGCCAGCTCATCGGGTTCACGCTC
>JBGSXH010000349.1:0-2734 GCA_041751515.1 Cyclobacteriaceae bacterium
TCTGCTAGATGCAGCAGAGGGCAGCCGCGAGGTCTGCCCCAACGGCTGCGCCGACGGGGCTATTAAATAATTTAAATAAAAACATCTGTAATAAATAAGTGCTCAGCATATTTTGGGCATAGCCTAAAATATGGCATGCGACATCTCTCAAAAGCTATATCCTAACCGTAAGTTAACGTAGGGTTCTAATTGATGCTTTTTGTCGGTGTTTGGGTTGATGTCACTCATGATCATGAGCCATCCCAGCCCTATGCCAGCTTCGTAAGTGAAGTTGGTGCCTAGATTTCTTCTGATGCCCCAGGTAGGTGTGATTGAAACGGTGCTGTGTGTATGCCCGAATCTGTCATCAAGTAACGTGACGAAATAGGGACTGTAGGTATTTCTTAAAGAGAAAAAGTTGCCGATGTTACCTTTGATGGCTTTAGATTTTGCTTGTCTCTTGTTCAGATTGTAGTACCAACGAGGCTCACTCGTAATGCTGGGCGAAGCTGTATAGGCGTACACTTGAAGTACTGAAGCAGCCTGATTGACCTGAAAACCTAGTTCTGTTCTGAGCGCAATGTGGTTGTCTAGCCTGCTCTCGTTATAGACCCATGCCCCTATAGCGCCCAGTTGAAAACCGAAGATGGATTTTTCTACACTCGCTTGCTGTGCATAGGTTGAGAGCGCTATACTAAAAAATATCAGCATCAGGATCATATTTTTCATAACTGCTTTGGTTTCAAAGTATCTGAGGAACTTTAACAAGCTTGATGACAGCATTTTTACGCGAGCATTACTTTATCAATATAACAGGTTTATATTGTCTAAAAAAAGTATTTATTATATCATTTGATGTATTTTCTTCTTCCGAAGTAGTAAAAATTTAATTCGAATTACCAAGAGAGCCATTTTCGCCTCTTTCTACCCGCTCGCTCGCTCTTGATCATAAGACTTTAATGACCCAAGGCAATACATCTACTTTATGAAAATACTTACGACTAATTGTGTATAAACCTTTAATGCCATACATAAGACAATTAAAATACTTACATCACTTAGCGCTTACTTGCAGATCCTTATATAATATACCTCAAAATATAAGTTAAACAGCGCTATAATAAAGTAAAACCATTTATATCCAACAACATATACTGGTCAAAAAATAAATATGCACCGTAGCGAAACATTACATCAGCACAATTATGTTTAGCATTTAAAATAAAATATTAAACAATAAAAAATATGGAAACTCTATTGTTAGCAGATCTCGTTACCATCCCAAAGGATGATCCTGTTGCTTTTACATTCTTCACCGGCTACATGGCCATGCTTGCTGCATCGGTCTTTTTCTTCTTCGAAAGAAGTCAGGTGAGCGACAAATGGAAAACCTCATTGTTGGTATCGGGATTGATCACCGGTATTGCTGCAGTACACTATTACTACATGCGGGACTATTACGCGATTACGGGTACAAATCCGACCGCACTTCGTTACATCGACTGGACCTTGACCGTACCGCTCATGTGCGTGGAATTTTATCTATTGACCAAGCCCGCTGGAGCCAAAATCAGCCTACTCTGGAAGCTTATTCTTGCGTCCACATTTATGCTAGTGACAGGCTATATCGGTGAGGCCTTCACGGATGGAAGTACCAGCCATTCTGTATTGTATGGCGTCCTTTCTACGCTAGGGTATCTATATATCTTATACACCGCATGGTTTGGAGAGGTAAAGCAACTTGCAGACAAATCTGGCAACCCAACAGTGGTGAAAGGGATACGCACCCTGGCATGGTTTGTATTGGTAGGATGGGCAATTTACCCCGTCGGTTACATGTGCATGGAGGGTGGCTGGCTCAACGTGGGATTTGGATGGAGCAGCATCAACGTAGATCTATTTTACAATATCGCTGACGCTATCAATAAAATCGGTTTCGGTTTGGTTGTGTACAGCATCGCCATTTCAGACAAAAAGCCAGTACTGGCTTAAAAGTAAAGAAGGCATTCTCCGGAATGCCTTTTTTTAATTATCAGCATCACAGGCCATGACTCCCTACACAATCTTCTTAATCTCCCTTCATAACTTCATTTAGATGGAGTACCCCGGAAGACACAGATATTCGTTTCTATAAAGTATTGCTTCTACCATATCTTAAAATCTTTTGCTCTCAACTTCCTGCGATCCCAGCTGCTTTATTAATTTCTTCGGCAGTGTTTTTTGAAAAAGCAATATGCATGTTTACTGCTTTCTATTTTTTCACTTTTTCAGCAAATGCATTTGTAAAGCCATCATCTCTTAATCCCAGGCTGGTAACTTCCCCATCTTCATTTTTAATGAATACCACTTCAGCATCTATACCTTCCAAAAAAAACTGATTTTCGGACTGAGGAAAAACTTCAGACTTTGGATGCATCCCATCATCAATAAAAACCTTATCGCCTTCGACAATGATTGTAAGCATAAAATCCTCATTAACCTTATAATCACCAGCCAACTTTTGCAGTGCATCAGGATCAATCTTAACGATTTTCCTTGGCAAAGGAAGTGTATACTCCTTGTTGCTGAAAATAGCATTGAGCCCGTCTGCTATATCTCCTGAGGACGGATTTCTATTGTTACCCAAGACAATAACTATTAAATCATCAGCCAGATTTATACTTGAAAAACTGTTAAAGCCACTTGCATGCCTACCTAAACTTCTAATTTCCTCTATTATGCCCGATTCATCTCTTCTTGCCTGAAAACCATACCC
>JBGSXH010000350.1:0-1919 GCA_041751515.1 Cyclobacteriaceae bacterium
GGCAAAGAAATTGACCGGCTAACCCCTTATAATAAAGACAAATTACTTTTTGAAGACGTCCCTTATTTAGAGGAGATGCAAAAAGAACATGATGAGTTTTCCGTCATCATCAAGCAAACATCTGGTGCGAAGGTGCTGCGCCTGCATGAGTTACTCATAGAAACCCTCATTGACGACAGCTTGTTGTTGCAATCTTTTCAGGGAGCACTTAAAGGTGTTGGCCAGGCGCATCTGGCAGAGGATGTTATTGAGCGGCTGTCCACTGCAGAATGTGCCAATGCCCTTTTATCTGGCATCAAAGTGAAAGAACTCAAGAAAAAATTCCATAACCTGAGCTTCAAGGACCTTTCAGACCATTCATTTTTAATCCCTCCAAGTCCTAACTTATATTTCATGCGCGACCCTGCAGCGGTAGTACAGAGTGGCGTAATATTTAGCCAGATGAAATACGAAGGCAGACAAAGGGAAGCGGGGATCATGCGTATGATTTTCGAAAATCACCCCTATTTCAAAGAAAATCTCAATGTCATTTACCAAGGAGGGCAAACCGATAACAGTATTCCTACCATTGAAGGTGGCGATATCATTGTGCTTTCAAAAAAAGCACTTGCAATAGGATATTCTGAAAGGACCGATACCGAAGCCATCAAATCCATCGCCTCAAAAGTATTGCGTGAAGGACCTGTAGAGAGGGTTTACGAAGTGCATCTCCCCAAAAAAAGAAGCTCTATGCATTTGGATACGGTCTTTACAATCATCGATGAAAACCTGGTGCTTACTTACCCGGATGCGATGGAATCGGTCTTAAAAACATGCGTATACCGTAAAGAAGGCATCACAGAAAGCGGTGATGTCCAATTACATACAGAAGTGAAAGATCAGTCCATATTATCAATTTTACAGGAAGAAATTCCGCACCTGGAGTTTATCCTTACAGGCGATGGCAACCCCGACTATGCTTCCCGTGAACAATTTTTCGATGGCGCCAACGTATTTGCCATAGGTCCAAGGAGGGTTATTTCCTATAATAGGAACCGCCATACCAATGGAGCACTACGAGAGGCGGGTGTGGAAGTGATAGAAATCCGCTCCTCTGAACTTAGCAGAGGGCTTGGCGGACCTCGCTGTATGACCATGCCTTTGGAGCGAACAAACTTTTAATTTATGCAATCAGCAAAATCATTAAAAATAAGTCCGGCTGGTCCTGGACATGTCAAGGACATAGTGAGCATAGCACACCAAAGTTGGGAGCCTACATACAAAGACATTTTGACGAAGGAACAGCTACAATACATGCTCGACACTATCTACGCGGCAGAAACGCTCGCAAAGCAAATCCTGACAGCAGAGCAACAATACATTATTGCTCATGAAGGCAGCTGGGCCGTGGGCTTTGCCTCCTACGCTATCAAGAATGAAGATCCTTCAATAGTGAAACTACATAAACTCTATTGCCATACAGATGCTCACGGAAAGGGCTATGGCAAAGCATTAATTCAAACAGTCATTGATTTTGCAAAACAGTCCAAAATGTCTGCGCTGGAACTAAATGTCAATCGGGACAATAAAACTATCGGATTTTATAAGTATATGGGTTTTAATATCGTTCGTGAGGAGGACATTCCTATCGGACCTTACTTTATGAACGATTACGTCATGAGAAAAGACATTTAAATTTTGAAGATAAATGCCTGTGGGAAACACAATAAAGTTTGTGCCGAATTTTATTTTGATTAATTTTGAAACGCATTCATTTACGATGAATCAGTAAAAACTTACAAGCGGAGCAAAAGCTGCTCCGTGAAATGCCGAGGTGGTGAAATTGGTAGACACGCACGTTTCAGGGACGTGTGGACTAAGTCCATGCGGGTTCGAGTCCCGCTCTCGGTACCATTTTTTCAAATCTCTCTAATAGATGA
>JBGSXH010000351.1:0-2333 GCA_041751515.1 Cyclobacteriaceae bacterium
ACCGAGGCAGAAAACATTAAGGTCAATAGCAATATGGTTAAAAACTTGCTCACTGCCTTATCCCCTCACCATTCAGTCGAACATGTGGCATTGGTTACAGGACTGAAACACTATTTAGGACCCTTTGATGATTATGCGAAGGGGGAATCGCCTGAAACGCCTTTCAGGGAAGCACAGCCTCGCCTGGACGTTCCCAACTTCTATTATGCGCAGGAAGATGAAGTCTATGCAGCTGCCGAACGCGATGGCTTTACCTGGAGCATCCATCGCCCGCATACCGTCATAGGCAAAGCTGTTGGCAACCAGATGAATATGGGTACTACGCTGGCGGTTTACGCAAGTATTTGCAAGGAAAAAAATCAACCATTCGTCTGGCCAGGTTCTAAAGCGCAGTGGGAAGGCATCTCCGATATGACAGATGCCAATGTTTTGGCAGAACAATTAATCTGGGCTTCTACCACTGAAACGGCGAAGAACGAAGCTTTCAATATTACTAATGGCGATATTTTCAGATGGAAATGGATGTGGGAGCAAATTGCAGCTTATTTTCAGCTTGAAACGCAAGGCTATAGTGGGGCTATAAAACCATTGGAGCAACAAATGGCAGCTGAAGGCGATGTCTGGAAGGAGATCGCTACCAAATACGGTTTAAAGGAAAATCAGCTCAAGAGACTTGCCTCTCCCTGGCATACCGACCTGGACCTGGGCCGACCCATGGAAATTATGACCGACATGTCCAAGAGCAGGAAATTAGGATTCACCACTTACAAACCTACGTTAGACGCTTTCATTGCACTTTTCGAAGCTCTTCGTGCAGATAAGTTGATACCATAACTGGGCAATATATTACTAAAATTTAAGGTAAACCGATGCAATCACTCAACTTATAGGAACATTGGTCTTTTAAAACTATATTCAGTGCTTATTCTAGCTACATAATACCATAGCGATCGAAACTATCCTCATTACTGGAGCAACAGGCAATGTCGGCACTGCGGTATTACAATCTCTCGTTCGGGAGAAAGGGGATTTCCGCATTTTGGCAGGTTTAAGGGATGAGCATACTGATACTTCCTTTTTCAGAAATATCAATATAGCCACAGTGCATTTCGATTTTGATGATCCACCGAGCATAGCAAAAGCATTCGATGCATGTGATGTTCTTCTTTTACTTAAGCCACCTCAAATTGCTGACGTTGGAAAATACTTTAAACCGCTAATTCAATTCGCTTTAGAAAAGAATCTAAGGCATATTGTTTTTCTTTAAGTTCAGGGTGCCGGAAAAAGCACTTTCATACCGTATCATCAAATTGAAAAGTTGGTTGCTGAAAGCGACCAACTTTTACTTGCTACTTAATAGCTTACAAAAGGCATTTGAAAATGGTGTTTTTCATCATTTATCTGTCGGAGGATGAAATCTGCCAAATCGGCCCTGGCTATTTTCGTGCTTGCATTAACGCCTACCCAGCCTACCCGGTATATTCCTTTTGGGTTATCATTGGTGAGTCTTGGCCCACGGACTATCACCCACTTCATACCGCTTTTTTTTAAAACCTGATGATGTTCAACGGCATCATTTAAGATTTTGGGTACCGTTAACTTCATGATGAAACGAATCATTCTATCTGGTAATTTAGGCTCATCTTTTTCAGGATACGGTAACCCGCCACCAGAAAGAGAAATAATTTTATTGGCCTTTTCTTGCTTCATGGCCGTAATAATATGCCTGGTTCCCTGTGTTTGCAGCCATTCGGGAGAACCCTTGACATGTCCAAATAAACTGACTACGGTACCGCAGCCTCGGACGACCGTCTGTACATCCGCCTGGTTTAGCACGTCACCCTGCACAACAAGCAAATTTGGGTGTGTTATGCCAAGCTTTTCCGGCGTCCTGACCAGAGCGTTTACCTTATAGCCATTAGCTAGTGCCAGCCTCAAAAATTCCTTGCCCGTCTGTCCAGAGCCTCCGAATAATGCGATCTTCTTCATTAATTGTAGCTTTTAAGTTCTTGTTTTCACCAAAGATAATTACATTAGCTTAAACTTACTGAAGTTATAGTACTAACATTTTTGTGTGTATGAATGATAAAAAAATTTATGTGACAGCAAGATGCCCAATTCGCACTACTTTAGAGCTGGTGGGCGGAAAGTGGAAGCTTTTGATCTTGCAGCAGCTTTTTGATAAAAGACTAAGATTAAGCAAGCTCAAGGCACTTATTCCAGATATCAGTGAAAAAATGCTCATTCAGGAACTGAAGAATTTAGTGGACAGCGGACTAGTGCACAGAGAGAATTTTGGAGAAGTGCCGCCAAGAGTTGAATACGCTTTAACA
>JBGSXH010000352.1:0-2108 GCA_041751515.1 Cyclobacteriaceae bacterium
GCAAAACCTATTTGCTTCATTTGCTCTTTGTACCGGGTAATATTTTCCTCAGTAGTGATGGCAGGATGCTGTCCGGTTTGGATTGCATATTGCTCAGCAGGCAAGCCAAATGAATCGAACCCAATCGGGTGTAAAACATTATAACCTTTGATTTTTTTATATCGCGTGATGATATCTGAAGCGATGTATCCTAAAGGGTGCCCAACATGCAAGCCCGCGCCTGAGGGATAGGGGAACATGTCCAGCGTATAATATTTGGGTTTGTCCGGATTGGCTTGGGCAAGGAAGGTTTTGTTATCCTCCCAGTATTGTTGCCATTTTTGCTCAATTGCCGTAAAGTTATAGTCAGCCATAGTTGGGGTGTTTCAATAATAAAAAAGCGGCTGCCTTGTCGGACAGCCGCGTAAAATTAAAGCATTTCTGTGTAAGGAGAAAACCAGGCCAAATATAATCATGCTTATCTTTTCAGCGCT
The DNA here is from genome assembly GCA_041751515.1 of Cyclobacteriaceae bacterium. GTDB lineage: Bacteria > Bacteroidota > Bacteroidia > Cytophagales > Cyclobacteriaceae > JBGSXH01. The sequence goes on from JBGSXH010000352.1 coordinate 474, forward strand.
AGGCTGGCGAAGGTTTGATGATCCTTTATGTGATGTTAATCATTTCCACTAAAAACTGGTATTCCATTCAGCATGGGGTTTAGGAACTGGCGCATGGCCCATTTCTTCTGCATAAATTTTAGTAAATTTTGCCCCTAAAAACATGATAAGACAGGAGTAATTGATCCATAACAGCAATAAGACAATAGAACCTGCAGCCCCATAGGTAGAAGCCGGATCTGAATTGCCGAAGTAAATGCCCATTCCGAATTTGCCTATCAGGAACAATGCAGCCGTTACCAATGCACCTTTCCACACACTTCTCCATTCCAACTGCACATCGGGTAAAATTTTGAACATCATGCTAAACAAAACCGTGATGATTGATAATGATAAGGCAAAATCTATCAAATAAAAGACGTAGTATAACATTTCAGGCAAGATATCCTTCAGCCAATCACTCAAAGCAGAAAGCCCTGCTGTTAAGACGAGCGAGATAAGAATCAAAAAACCGATAGCTAAAATAAGACCAAATGAAGTGGCTCTGTCTAATGCCATTTTTTTTATTCCACCACTTTCTTTTTTGGGTTTTACACGCCAGATTCTGTTTAACGAGCGCTGTAAAGAAAGAAATACTGTGGTAGCACCAAATACTAAAATACCAATACCAATGATAGTCATCATCAACGTATTCTCCTGGACGTATGCATTGGCAATCATGGTTTGAACCTGATCTGCTGCATCTTTTCCAAGTATGCCCCCAATCTGTTCGGTAATTTCACCTTCTACAGCTTCCTCTCCAAATGCCATCCCCACACTGGATATCACAATGAGCAATAATGCGGGCAATGAAAAAATAGAATAATAAGCTACAATGGCACTTAAGTCGAATGGTTCATCTTCAAGGTATTCCTGAAATGTTTTCTTTAAAATCCCGACATAATGCTTCATAGTTAAAATTGTCTCGTTAGTAGTTTTTAATGTATGTACAAACTACTATGAATCTAAATAGTTTATAATTTTGATGTTATGACTGTTAATGCGAACTGACAATCCGGAGGTTTAAGGTCTATTCTGCTTTTCAGGCAAATATTTCCAGTAGCGGCGGGGGACAAGTTGCAGGTGCAGTTTATTGTTTTTTCGTTCCGGAATTGTCGTTGACTGAAAATATTTCTGCCATAACTTCTCAAACTCCTGTTGTTCCTGGTGTAAAATAGCTGTTGGGATATTTTTGATGGCATCAGCTGTTTCGCTCAATTGTACTTCCGATACTTCCCCGGTTAAGAACTGAAAACTAATGCCATACTGTCGCTTCGTGTCAAAGATTGTCCAGTTCATATCTGCGAACCTGGATTTGAAGTGGGAGGGAAGTAGCGGTAAAACATTATAATCTGGCTGAATAATAGCAATGTAGTCGCCGTTCATCAATTTCTGAAACCTGACGAAAGCGTGCATTCTGTGCACTTCCCGGCTGATAAATTTATTGAGTTGCTTTACTTTGAGGACAAATGGGTTCGTATAATTTTTTCTTTCAGTGCGGCCGTGCTGGATAATATGGTGAATGTAACGATATAAAAGCATCGTTACATCAGGTTGTTCAGACAGGAATGCACGATAGGCTGGATTATATATCTCCAATTTCTTCAATTTCGTCTT
>JBGSXH010000353.1:0-3455 GCA_041751515.1 Cyclobacteriaceae bacterium
GGCGGGATTGCCTGAAAGTGTCCTGCTATTTGCCAATGGCTTTAATGAAGGCAATGTCATCCCTGCTTATCGTGGTGCCTTTGTTTTGCTGGAGGCCGGTGCTACCATAGAAATTCCAATTCAATCTGGCAACACGCCAAATGCACAACGTGCCATCGTGGAACGCAGGGTTGAAAATGATGAGAGCTGGCAACTGCCTATTACCTTGAGTACCAGCACCCTTCAGCACAAAGCTTTTGCGCTGGGAATGCACCCCAATGCCGGTAACCTTTCTGATGCTATGAATCAAAAGGCGCTGCCCAACCTTGGCTTTTTTAATGCTGCTGACCTGCGCATAAAACTGCATCAAGATGATGAAGGACTCTCCAGAAACATAGTGGCTCCTGCTATGGAGCAGGAATGGTTGCTGACACTGGAGCAAGACAAGAACTCCAGTGGAGCATTTGCAGATATTTCCTGGAGTAGTGAAGACCTCAATAACCTGGAGCAGGATTTATACCTTTTAGATGAGCACGAGGGAAAACTTATTAACATGAAAGAAGCCGGCACTTATACTATCAGAGGTTCCCATAATCTTCGGGTCTTATACGGCAACGCAGCCACAATGCTGGATCAGCTTTCACTGGAAAATCATCTATTACTGGATCCCTATCCTAATCCGCTTACCGATCATGTGAGCATTCCATTAATTTTAAAAGATGAAGCCAGCGGAGCCCAGATCACCGTACAGCTTATTAACAGCAATGGTAGTATTGCAGAAGAATTACGGTATACGGCCAAAGGCGGCTTCAATGACATCGTATGGCAGTTTAACCAAAGCCATGCAAGAGGAATGTATTATCTGAACATTGTTCTGGACCAGCAGTCCGATGCTAAAAAATGGATTAAGAAAGTAATCATTCAATAAAATTGCATTACCAATCACAAAAAAGCCCGCTGTGCAATATGCATCAGCGGGCTTTTTGTTTATAAAAATCTCAAAAACTAATTCGCCATTTCGATGTAGAAATCTTCCAACTCATCGATAGTATCACCAAATACCACATCAAGCTTTTCAGTACTGCCGTCGGTATATTCCAGAAGCGGTATGTATGCTTCGTCAACAATTAGCTTTCCAAGTTTCTTATTTCCCTGGTACATTTTGACACTATAGTGTGCTCCAAAATCATCCTGCGCAGTAAGCATGTCCATGACCTTCAGTTCACTTACAATACGCATGTTCAAAATACTGGTCGTACCTGCAATTACTTCAAGCATACGAGATTGCTCGTCCACTAATGATATTGTATAGTCATTGGCATAAATATTCTTTCCCTTATTGTTCAAGCCATTCGCCAATGTGAATTTGATCGTACTGGCATTATTGTATTTCAAATAATGTTCATAGCCATCGATATTTACATTGTAATTGAGGGATTGATAGGGAAATATCGGATTATCGTTAAATGTAGCTTCATACTTAACGTCGATAAGATCTTCGCCATCAACAACGAAATTCATAGCAATACTTTCTGGTGTCAGCTCTTCACCATAGGTGAAGGCAACCATACGTTCTACATATTTTTCTATCGTAAGCACAGCATTGTTTTCATCACTACCCTCCATAGGAAAATGAACAATGACATTATTGGCATCATCCACTTTTATATAGCGACCAGTTTTTGCATTATACTCATAAACACCTTTCTTCTCTTCAAAATTAAAGGCTTCATCTTCAGAAAGCTTCAATTGCGACAGGCTTTTATGGGGAGAAAAGCTTTTATTAAAAACATCTACGCTCTTTGCGATACGATCTTCCATGGATGCCGCAGTAGCATCTTCTTTTTTGAATCTACCATTCTCTAAAGTGGGCAAGGTGGTAAATCTGCCGGATAGTTCTGATACAGCTTTCATACCATCAGTTTGAAGCATGATTGTCACATCTGTGTTCAGCTCAGACTGAAACCCACTAATAATTTGTTTCGCCTCATCTGGACTGCTAAACTGTATTTCGTTGTCATCTTTGTTACATCCTGCCAGTATTGCTACTGAAAGCAGGGAGGTTGCCAGTAAATTTTTATTCATTTTAATTTAGTTTGTTTCACTTAAATGATATTCAGACATAAAATGTAACCCTAAAAAAAATGAAAATAGATTCACAAAAATCAAAACCAAACGTTAGTCACTTATAGTGAATGACTTAGGCATAGATTATTTTATTTCAATTTTATCATATCATAATCAAACATTTTAGTTTGAAAATTCAATATTACAAGACGATGGTTTTATACTATTTAATGCAGGTTTTCGGAAATTGAAGTAGCATTTGGAGCAGAGTGGAATGCTTAGATAATATTAAAAGATCTGAAAAAAAAGCCCAGGAAGAAGCATAGCTTAGTGATGTGGAGAGAAACGGCCTTGGGTCGTCACGTTGCAAATGTGTTACAAGGTCAAAATACAAAAAAGGGTTACGATAGCGTAACCCTTTGATTTTTAACGTGAACTAGGAGGGATTCGAACCCCCAACCTTCTGATTCGTAGTCAGATGCTCTATCCAGTTGAGCTACAAGTCCGTTATTAAGTTGCAAATATGCACGGTTTTTATGGCAGACGCAAATTTGGGATTGAAAAATGACTAAAAAATAATTTACTTCTTATCCTTTCAAAAAGTACTATCTTTGCCCCTTGATTCATTCATAGCATCTATACAGTTCATTATGCGACAAACAGTTTTGATTTTTTTAGTATCCTTTTTGATCGGACAAACAGCGTTCGGCCAGGATAATAACCAAGAGCAACGAAGACCTGCCACTGCGGCCCGCCCTGACATTCCCGGAACTCTCCGTTTTGATATTGGTGCTAATTTCTTCAGCAATGTGCCTGACCCTCTAACGATTAATGCTTTCCGTTCAAAAGGTGTGGGAATATATTATTTATGGAATTTTGATATTGCCGAAAGCAATTTTACTTTCAGCCCGGGTCTTGGCGTCGGACTTGAGAGATATGACTTCAGCGGGCCCAATACTCTCTTAGATACCGATGAGGGCGCTATATTAGTCCCTCTTGATTCTATATTTGGCCAAGCTAATTTCCAGAAATCCAGGCTGGTAGCCAATTATGTGGACATACCCCTGGAAGTCAGCTATAACAGTAATAAGATCGATCCACGTAAAAGTTTTAATGTCACGCTGGGTGCTAAAGTAGGTTTCCTTTTTAGCTCACATATGAAAGTAAAATATGTGCAGAACGATCAGACAAAAATCAATAAGCAGAAAGAACAATACAGTCTGAACAGGTTTCGATATGGTGCTTACGCCAGAATTGGCTACTCGTGGATCAATGTATATGGCTATGCGGCCATATCAGAATTGTTCGAACCTGGCAGTGCTCCCCTGGACGCAACTGTCACGCCATGGCAGGTAGGATTGTCTTTCGATTTATTCTAGACCTTCATCTTTCGATCCTTGGATCGTAGG
>JBGSXH010000354.1:0-6938 GCA_041751515.1 Cyclobacteriaceae bacterium
TCTTGCCCTTATCATTGGCTTTGATGATCGACTCTATTAAACCAGTAGTTGTAACACCGAATGGTATATCCTTAATTACCAAGGTTTTGCGATCATACTCCTCAATCTTTCCTCTAACTCTTATTTTACCTCCTCTGAGCCCTTCATTATAATCGCTAAAGTCTGCCGTTCCGCCTGTGTTAAAGTCAGGGTAAATGTCTATTTTCTTTCCTTTGAGTAGATCAATGGAAGCGTCAATCAGTTCGCAAAAATTGTGTGGGAGTACTTTGGTGGAAAGTCCTACCGCAATACCTTCAACGCCCTGGGCTAATAAAAGGGGGAACTTTACAGGTAAAGTTACGGGCTCTCGTTTCCGGCCATCATAGCTGAGTTGCCACTCTGTGAGTTGCGGGTTGAACACGACATCATGGGCAAACTTAGAAAGCCTGGCCTCTATATAACGGGCTGCTGCTGCGCTGTCGCCAGTACGTACATCTCCCCAGTTTCCCTGCGTCTCGATGAGCAATTCCTTCTGTCCAATATTGACAATGGCGTCGCCAATGGAGGCATCGCCATGGGGGTGATACTGCATGGTCTGTCCTATGACATTGGCAACTTTGTTGAACCTGCCATCATCCATTTCCCGCATAGCATGCAAAATACGTCTTTGCACCGGCTTAAGGCCGTCATTGATTGCCGGCACGGCACGCTCCAGGATAACATAAGAAGCGTAGTCCATGAACCAGGTCTGATACATGCCCGATACAGCTCTTACATCATGTATTTTATCTTCAGTGGCGTGTTGCTCTATGGGTTCTTGTTTTTTATGCTCTTTATTTTTTTCCTCTTCGTTCATTTTTATTGCTCATTAACCACTAAGTAAACATTTGCTATGCTGCAGAATCTTCTACCAGATCCTTCTCTACTTTCAAATGTTCGATAATAAAATTCTGCCTGTCCATTGTGTTTTTACCCATATAGAAAGTCAGTAGCTGGTTGATGCTAGTGTCTTTTTTAAGGATGATGGGTTCCAGCCGTATGTCCTCTCCGATAAAATTACCGAATTCATCCGGAGAAATCTCTCCCAAACCCTTGAATCGTGTGATTTCCGGCTTGTTTCCCAGCTTTGCTATGGCGGCAAGACGTTCTTCGTCACTATAACAATAAATCGTTTCCTTCTTATTTCTCACCCTGAAAAGTGGCGTATCCAGAATATAGACATGACCATTTTTGACCAGGTCGGGGAAAAACTGCAGGAAGAAGGTGAGCATCAATAACCGAATGTGCATACCGTCTACATCGGCATCTGTCGCAATTACGATTTTACGATAACGTAAGCCCTCAAGCCCATCTTCAATATTCAACGCATGCTGCAGCAGGTTAAACTCTTCATTTTCATAGACCACCTTTTTCGTTAAACTAAAACAGTTCAATGGTTTACCTCTCAGACTGAATACAGCCTGCGTCTGAACATTTCTTGATTTGGTGATAGAGCCTGAAGCTGAATCTCCCTCGGTGATAAACAACATGGTGTCTTGCTCCTGCCCCTTAGGGTCATCATAATGCAGCCGGCAGTCCCGAAGCTTCTTATTGTGTAAATTGGCCTTTTTGGCCCTTTCATTGGCCAGTTTCTTAATGCCGGCAATTTCTTTTCTTTCTCTTTCCGACTGCAGAATTCGTTTCAGTAGCGCATTGGCAGTCTCACTATTCCGATGGAGATAGTCGTCCAGCGCCTTTTTCATAAAGTCGTTGATGAACGTCCGCATGGTAGGACCATCAGGACCTACGCTTTGAGAGCCCAGCTTGGTCTTGGTTTGGGATTCAAAAACCGGCTCCTGCACTCTCACGGCAATGGCCGCTACTACTGAAGCACGAATATCAGTAGCTTCGAAATCTTTCTTATAAAAATCGCGAATGGTTTTCACCAGCACTTCTCTAAAAGCTGATAAATGTGTCCCACCCTGCGTTGTAAACTGACCATTCACAAAAGAATAGTATTCCTCCCCATACTGGTTGGAATGTGTCATCGCCATTTCGATGTCTTCTCCTTTTAAATGGATGATAGGGTAGCGCTGAGCATCTTCATCACTCTTGCGTCGTAGCAAATCCAACAATCCATTTTCACTGTAAAATTTCTTGCCGTTATAGTTAATCGTTAATCCGGCATTCAAAAATACATAGTTCCAAAGCTGGTTCTCAAGGTATTCAGGAATAAAATGGTAATTTTTAAAAACGGTATTATCGGGCTCAAAGACGATATGTGTTCCATTGCGCTGGCTAGCTTTTTCGATATTTCCATCTTTCAACAGCTCACCCTGACTGAATTCTGCCGTCTTGCTTTCGCCTTCCCTGAAAGCCTGCACCTTAAAATAACTGGAAAGAGCATTGACTGCCTTTGTACCTACACCGTTCAACCCAACAGATTTTTGGAAGGCACCAGAATCGTATTTTCCACCAGTATTGATTTTCGAGACGCAATCAACCACTTTCCCTAACGGTATACCCCTGCCATAATCACGCACCTCTACCCTATGGTCTGTAATTTTGATGTCGATGGTCTTGCCGTAACCCATCATATGTTCATCGATACTATTGTCGATCACTTCTTTTACAAGTACATAAATGCCATCATCCTGTGCTGAACCATCTCCAAGTTTACCGATATACATGCCAGGACGAAGACGAATGTGCTCACGCCAGTCCAGGGATCGTATACTATCTTCTGTATAGTTGTTGTTATTTACTTTTGCCATAGGATTATATTATTGAAACGGGACGTCTCTCCGTCAACAGGGCCAATTATAAGCATTAAATTTACGAATGAAAAATAGAAATTACCTGAGATCCTTACTGCAGATGACAGGCGAGGCACAGCAACATTATCTCCATCAGGATGTTGCCGGCCGGCGACTGACCATTAGAAAAATCAGTACACCCAACCAGGAAACTATAAGAATAGGTCCTACATAAAGAAAACCGTCATAACTCACTCCTGAGAAGGTATCTGAATTATTAAAAGCACCCAAATAGGTAATGGTAGCAATAATGGCAAAATTGAGCACTGCACCAAAACCTTTCACCCAATTGACAATCGCATCTTTTAATACGCTATTGCTAAAGAAAGCCGGTTTATTTGGCGACCTTCGTACTGGCAAAAGTTTCATGAACCTGCTGAGCGACCAGCAAAGAATATTAGTTAATACGCCTGCAAGCAAAGCCAGGTAAAAGAAATTTTCCCTTCCTACGAATTGATCGGGTAAGCCTCTGTCATCAACACTTACCCCAACCTGGCTGGGAAGATTGGCGTAAACCAATGTTAGTGTGATTAAAAATAAAACTAATGACAAGAAATAAAAGATATTAACAACTTTACGCATGTTCTGTATTTTAGGCCTGCAAGATATAAAAAAAATGCAGCAGGTACAGATTTTCAACCCGTTGAATACAGGACAAAGTTCCCCTTGAAATGAGTAATATGAAGAAACTGCCCATAATTTATACTGTTTTTATACTTTTGCTGGTATCCTGTAGCAGAGAGCAACCTTTAAAAGATATTGATACACAGGCCTTCAGAAATGACACCGGTGCATGCAATGACATTCGCACTCAAATTCATCCCGAAGTATTTGCCGCAAGAGAAGAGTTAATGGGCCTGAGAGAGGCTGATTTAAGAAAACTGTTAGGGAGACCCGATTATCAGGAATTGGGGGAAAGAAGCGCAAAATTTTACTTTTACAGAGTAGCGCCCGGACGAGAATGTGACGAAACTATCGACAAAGCAGCGCTAACCTTACAGGTAAGGTTTAGCGCGCTTGGCGGTATCAATGAGATAAGTTATAAAAACTATCGCTGAATCACTTTCTTACTAACAAAGCAGAGCGCCGCGGCACCTACTATACCAGACTCATTCTGTAGTGCAGCCCGCTTCACCTGCAAACTATCAAGGTAATATTCTGTAAGGTATTTAGATAAAGCTTTGTTAAAACCTGGCGCTATGTAGTCGAAACTTGCAGAAATACCGCCACCGATGATGATGGTTTTCACATCTAAAATTCTGATCACTGAAACCAGTGCTTCACCTAATATTGCACCAATTCTATGAAATACCTTGCATGACAGTTCATCGTTACGCCCGGCGGCAGCGACAAGCTCATGGATGGACATTGCCGGCGATGTTATCAGGGAAGTATCGGGGTAATCTGGCAATAAAGACTCGGTAAGATTTAGGATACCCATCCGGCCAATTTGCTTTTCCAGCGTATTATTATTGCTGAACATATGGCCGATTTCCATACTATTACCATCGCCACCTTTAAATATTTGTCCATCTAAAATGGCTGCACCACCAATACCAGTACCCATTGTTACGAAAATGTAATCTTCAGGGGTGCTGTTATCTTTAGAAAAGTAAAACTCTCCTAAAGCTGCTGCATTGGCATCATTTTCTAAAGAAAAGTCGTAGTCAGGAAAACTGTCCTCTAGTGCAGCTTTAAATTCTTTCCCATTTAGCTCAGGAATAGCTGGTATCTCAAGTGTTTTAGTACGTGTTTTATTTAATGTACCTGGTACGCCAATCCCTATTTTGTGTACTGGCTGGTAGTCAGGCAGGCGCTGCTGTAGATAATCGATAAAGTGCGCAATGAACTCACCGTTTTTACGAAGCTGAACAGTGGGCACCTTATGGTGCATGCTGATGTTTCCTTCAGAGTCGACCAAGCCAAACTTGACATTTGTACCTCCGATGTCTATACCTAAAAATTTCTCCATGAATACCTACGCTTTATCTAATTCTAGTGCCATATTTAAAAATTCACAATCAGCCAATAAGCAGTTCTAATTAACAGGGAATTAAACTATTAAAAATAATGCAAAGAAAGCACTTGCAATTAAACCTTTCCTTCATGCCAGTTAACCCTGTATCATAATCTCTACACAGTTGAAGATTATGCCAATATTATCAAATTTTAAAGAAAATCAATCATTACTGAAGTTAAAAATTTATAAAGGATCAAAACTTTCATTCAGCATGCTTATGAACATTTCTTTAAGAGAAAATTATGAGATAGTTTCCTCCCTCACAACTGCTTAGATTTTCTAAAAATAGAGAGAATAAATGAAAAAGAAAGTAATGAGTAGATTAACTTAACCTTAAAAAAGAGACTTTTAAGGGGCAAAACCTCTATTATAAATTATTTCAAACGATTGCAAAAATAAAGCAATATTTTATCATATTCTTTGAATAATTAAATTTTTGCTTCAAATTACACGTAATTTTTCTTTAACGCTGGGTGCTCTCGCGTATTTTCAAGTCGGTTTTTAAGACAACAGTTTCCGAAGGAATATCCATATCGCCGCCTTTCATGCGCTTAAGTAGCAATTGTGCAGCTTGTCTACCCATTTCGTAACCGGGCTGGGCCATCGTTGTGAGCGGAGGCTGAATAACAGAGGTGATAGGCTCATCACTAAAGCCTACAATGGCCACCTTCTCTGGTACAGGAATGCCTGCTTCTCTGTACGCAAGTATGGCGCCTATGGCAACAGGGTCACTTACCGCAAAAATGGCGTCAGGAATAGTGCCTTCAGCAATCATTTTCTTAATGGTTTCATAACCATCATTTCTAAGTAGGCCGCAGGGAACAATATGATTTTCGTGAACAGGTTGATTGTAGGCTTCTAAAGCGTGAATGTATCCATCTTTTCGTAATTTACTGATTGACAGCGATTCAGGTCCCGCCAAATGATAGATATTTCTACATCCTTGTTTGATGAGGTGCTCTGTTGCACGGTAGGCTCCATCATAATCATCTACAACCACTTTAGAAACGTCAATACCTTCATAGGCGCGATCAAAAAAGACCAATGGCATATTCTTGCGATAAAGATTTTCCAAATGATCGAATTGAGCAGTCTCTCTCGAAACGGAAATAAGCATTCCATCTACCCTACTGGACAGCAGCGCCGCAGTATTGGACACTTCTCTTGTGTATGACTCATTGGACTGGCAAATCATCACATTATAACCCTCGTCATAGGCGACATCTTCAATGCCACTGATAACACTGGAGAAAAAATGGTGCACCATTTCAGGAATAATTACACCGATAGTATTGGTTTTACTTTTGCGTAAACTCAGTGCAATTGAGTTAGGTTGGTAATCTAATTTGGCGGCCAGTTCGTTCACTGCTTTTTTGGTATCCTTGCTGATATCCGGATGATCCTTCAAGGCTCTGGAAACTGTTGAAGGGCTTATGTTTAATGTTCTGGCAATATCTTTAATTGTTATCTGACCGCTCTTCATAGTGTATATTTTTAAAATGCAAAGTTAAGGTAATCCTTCATATTACAACAACAACCAAGATAATCATTTTCATTCATTATAATAGCCTGGCATGTATTTTTGAACATGCATTTTATAAAAAACAGATATTTTTAACCTTGATAGCCCAAATTATAGGGCAGAATAAATTTAAATACTCATTATCAAATCAGATAAGCTTTGATTGTTTTCCAGATTGAGTTTTTTCCGCAACCGTGTTCTGGTCACCTTAATACTGTTGGGTGATATCCCCAGAATGGTAGCACATTCCTGGTTACTGAGATTTAACCTGATCAGTGCACAATGCCTTAACTCCTGATTGGTAAGGTTAGGGTAGTTTAATTTTAATTTGGTGTAAAATCCAGTATAAATCTGCTCGAAATACAGCTTAAATTCGTTCCAGTCTTTGTCTAGCCGGAAGCTCTCATCTATTAATTTTAAGAGTTTACGCAACTGGGGACTAGAGGCTCCTTCAGTTTTAATGACACTTTCCAATTGATCGCGCAGGTCTTTTAACATTTCATTTTTTTGAATGATATTTAGTGTATGCGTAGTGATCTGCTTATTGCGATATTCAATTTGATCTTCCAGCTGTTTTTCTTTCAGTTGCAAATAATTCAGGTCAGCTTCCGATAATGCATTC
>JBGSXH010000355.1:0-2679 GCA_041751515.1 Cyclobacteriaceae bacterium
CTGGCGCGGGTGGATAAATAATTACCGGCTCGCCAGTATCCATGCCAAGCTAAAATCGCTCGATGAGTGGTTGAGAAACGTAAGGCTCCGAGCAAGTACATATTATACGGATCAAATAAAGTATTTAGTCTTGCATCATGAAGGACAACAGCAAAGAGATGCGCCAGGTTTATGATCAGTGGCTCAACGGCAGCATCAACAAAGCCTTATTCTGCAGGCAGCATAAAATTAATTACGCCACCTTCCAATACTGGGTGAAGAAGTTTCGTAAGGAAGATGCTCTCAGCCCTGGCTGTTCCCAAGATAATGGATTCTCTCGGATTTCTATTGCGGAGTCACCTGCTTGTGATGCAAGTATTCTTCCTGTTTGTGCGCTCACTTTTCCTTCCGGCATACGGGTGGAGTTTTTCTCTGCGGTCGAGGCTTCTTATCTCAAAAAGCTACTCAGCTAATGCTTGCCTTATCAAGTTACTGCCGTTATTTTTTATATCGCAAACCCTGTGATATGCGCTATGGCATTTATTCCCTTTCTGGCCTAGTGCGTAATGAATTAGGCTTTGACCCATTAAGCGGCGATGTTTTTGTGTTCCTGGGAAAAAGGCGTAACCAAATCAGGCTCTTGCATTGGGATAAGGATGGTTTTGCCATGTACATGAAAAAGTTAGAGCAAGGCACTTTTGAATGGCCAAAAGGAGAAGAAATGCGCCTTACAAGCCACCAGCTAACACTGCTCCTACAGGGGGTAATGCTGGAAAGTGTACGCCTCAGAAAACGCTATTCGTACCCAAAAAAGGAGGAGTAAAAAAGCGTCTTTTTATTTGCTAAAATAGCCTTTAAAGGTTGTTAAAGCCTATTTTTATGACTAATTTCGGTGCATGATAAACCCAGCGCCGGATTATAAAATGCTCTATGAACAGGAGCTAAAAGAAAAGCAAAAGGCGTTGGAATTAGTCAACCATCAGCAAAAAAAGATCTTCTCCTTAAGCTTCGAGCTTGACAAACTTCGCAAATACATCTTTGGCTCTAAAAGCGAAAAACTGCCCCATAAAACTTCCGATCCTCAGCAGATAGGCCTCTTTGATTTAGGCACTTCTCAGGCTCAAAAAGAAGAATGCTCAGAGAAAGCTGTAGAGAAGGCACAGAAAACGCCTGCCAAAAAACGGGAGAAAGGCATAGGAAGAATGACGCTTCCTGAAAACCTTCGCCGTGAAACCATTATCATAGAACCTTTAGAGGACACTTCCGGCTGCGTGAGAATCGGAGAGGAAGTAACAGAAGTGCTTGAACTGGTCCCTGCTGAGTTTTATGTAAAGCGTTACGTGCGCCCTAAATATGCCCGTGCTTCCGGAGATGGTGTAATCATTGGTGTGCTTCCCGACAGGGTAATTGAAAAAGGTATTCCTTCTGAGAGCGTAATTGCTCAAATGAGTGTAGATAAATACGTATATGGCATGCCCCTTCACCGTCAGTTAGATAAATACGGCAAACTAGGGGTGAAGATACCCGCCTCTACTGCCTCAGATTGGCAAATAAAGGGCTGGCGGCAGCTGGTTCCCTTATGGGAGCTACTAAGACTGATGGTACTGCAGCAAAAATACCTGCAGGCGGATGAAACGCCACTAAAGGTATTGGATCGGGATCATAAAAATGGCATCCATCAAGGGTACCTCTGGGTATACCATGCGCCAGCCGACAAGCTTGTATTGTTCGATTATCAAAGAGGGCGTAGCGCAAACGGACCTAAAATAATGCTGGCCGATTATAAGGGTATTATCCAAACAGATGGATATACTGTTTATGAATCCCTATTTGGCAATAGTGCCTCCATTATCCTGGTCTACTGCATGGCCCATGCCAGGAGAAAATTTGTTGACGCCCTGAAGGACGATAAAGTGAAAGCAACTTTTGTGCTGGGGAAAATGCAGGAACTTTATGTGCTGGAGCAGCAAATGCGTGATGCGGGAAACAGCTGGGAAGAAAGAACAATAATAAGGCAAGAGAAAGCTACTCCTATACTGAAAGAATTAAAGGAGTGGATGCTTGAACAGCTTCACATTGTACTGCCCTCATCTCCCTTGGGTCAGGCGCTTGCTTATACCTCTAGACGCTGGGAGGGTTTAAGTGCATATGCCATGCACGGGCAAATTGAGATCGATAATAATTTAGCCGAAAATGCCATCCGTACTATTGCTATAGGCAGAAAAAACTATCTCTTTGCCGGCTCGCATCAGGCTGCTGAAATGACAGCGGCTATGTACTCCTTCATGGCATCCTGCAAGAGGAATAATGTGGACGAAGTGGCTTGGCTCAAAGATGTGTTTGAAAGAATCCAGTCAATTAAACACAAAAATCTCTACCAACTACTACCCAATAACTGGGAGCAATACAGAGTGAAAGATTAACCAAGACCATACTTGTTATTCCGTAACCTGCAATACGCAGTTGATCGGATGCTTACGATTAAAATGATGGATTAACGATATTTTCAGATCAGGATGTATTAATTCCTAATGTGTTGTGGATTGATTAAAATGATGGATTAACGATATTACAGCAAAAGTTTGGCCTACTCACCTAGAGGTTGTGGATTGATTAAAATGATGGATTAACGATATTGGACTTACTCAACAACAGCAAATTCTTGCAGTTGTGGATTGATTAAAATGATGGATTAACGAT
>JBGSXH010000356.1:0-2428 GCA_041751515.1 Cyclobacteriaceae bacterium
CGGCAAAAACCAGGTGGCACAGATCATCACCTATGGTACGATGGCAGCAAAAATGGCTATCAAAGATGTCGCAAGGGTCATGGAACTGCCATTATCTGAGGCGAATATGCTTGCCAAACTAGTGCCTGAAAAGCCAGGCACTACCCTGGCGAAGGCTTTTGCAGAGGTCAAAGAGTTGAACGACATCCGGAAAAGCAATACGGAGCAAGGCAAAATTCTGCGGATGGCCGAAAAGCTGGAAGGTTCCGTACGTGGCTCAGGCATTCATGCCGCCGGTGTCATCATTGCCCCGGATGATATTACAGAATACATTCCGGTATCGACCTCCAAAGATTCCGACCTGCTGGTAACGCAGTTCGACGGCAAAGTAGTGGAAGATGCAGGCATGCTTAAAATGGACTTTCTGGGTCTAAAAACCCTGAGCATCATCAAGGATGCCATGAAAATGGTGGAACGTAACCATCAGGTAAAAATAGATATCGACACCATCCCGCTGGAAGATGAAAAAACTTTCGCCTTGTATCAAAAGGGGGACACAGTAGGCACCTTCCAGTTTGAGTCGCCCGGCATGCGCAAATACTTGCAGCAGTTAAAGCCTACTGACATTGAGGATCTCATTGCCATGAACGCACTCTACCGGCCGGGACCGATGGAGTTTATCCCCAACTTTATCAAAAGAAAACATGGTACTGAGGATGTAAATTACCCGCATGAGCTGCTGATTCCAATCCTGTCCAATACCTACGGGATTATGATCTACCAGGAGCAGATTATGCAGGCTGCGCAGATCATGGCGGGGTATTCACTTGGCCAAGCCGATTTGCTGCGTCGGGCAATGGGTAAGAAGAAGATTGAAGAGATGAATAAGCAACGGGAGATTTTCGTTGCTGGTGCCAAGGAAAAACATGGGATAGATAAAAAGAAAGCTGAAGAAGTATTTTCCATCATGGAAAAGTTTGCGGCCTATGGTTTCAACAGGTCTCACTCCGCTGCTTATTCTGTAGTGGCTTATCAGACTGCTTATTTAAAAGCACATTATCCTGCAGAATACATGGCCTCTGTGCTTACGCACAATAAAAATAACATTGAGAAGGTGACTTTCTTTATGGACGAATGCAAGCGTCAGGCAATTAAGGTGCTCGGCCCGGATGTCAACGAAAGTAACCTATTTTTTGATGTGAACGCAGAAGGACAAATTCGCTTTGGTATGGGTGCAATAAAGGGCACGGGCGAAGCAGCGGTAGAAGCCATCATCAACGAGCGCAATAAAAAAGGACCTTACAAGAATATTTTTGATTTTGCTGAAAGAGTAGATCTTCGTTCCGTCAACAAAAGGACTTTTGAAAGTCTGGCCATGGCAGGTGGTTTCGACTGTTTCACTGACTTTCACCGCCGGCAGTACATTTTTGCACCGGATGGCGATATGCCACTCATCGAAAAGGCTGTACGCTATGGCAATACGCACCAAAATGAAAAAAATAATGCGCAACAATCATTATTTGGCGGCACTTCCGGTGTTAACATTCCCATGCCTAAGGTGGAAGCATGCGAGGCTTTTTCGGAAATAGAGAAGCTTAATATAGAAAAAGAGGTGGTCGGCTTCTATATTTCGGGGCATCCTCTGGACGAATTTCGGCTGGAAATCAGTAATTTCTGCAACGCTTCCCTGGGAGATCTGGAAAACCTGGAGAAGTTACAAAGTACCGGGGAAGTATTTGTTGGCGGCATTGTAACCAGCATTGCCCACAGGGTCACCAGGAATGGCAAACCGTTCGGCACCATTACCCTGGAAGATTACGAAGGTTCATACACTTTTTTCCTCTTTTCTGATGATTATACCCGGTTCAAAGAATACTTTGAAATAGGTTGGTTTTTGTTTGTCCAAGGAAAAGTGGTGGCAAGAAAGTGGAAGGAAAATGAGCTTGAATTTAAGATAAGCACCATTCAGCTACTTTCTGACATCCGTGAAAGAATGAGTAAAGGGCTATTGCTGAACATTCGGGTGGAAGACCTTACGGCAGAATTAATCGCAGAACTCGAGAATCTTACATTAAACTTTGAGGGCAACTGTGAACTCAAACTGAATATCGTAGATACGAGCGAAAAACTTTCTGTATCTTTGCTTTCAAGAAAGTTTAAGGTAAACCTGGACAACGAGTTGATCGCCTACCTGGACAGTATGAACCAGCTTGAATACAAGGTGTTAAAATAATTGTTCCTACACGGAATAGAAAGAGGAACTTTTTACAGTAGATTTTCGTAAAGCATTTAGAATTTCCAACAAAATACATTTATAATGAGCAAAGCAATTGAAATAACCGATGCCAATTTCGAAGAGGTGATCGCAACAGATAAACCAGTATTGGTAGATTTTTGGGCAGAATGGTGTGGTCCCTGTAAAATGATAGGACCTGTGGTAGAGGAAATC
>JBGSXH010000357.1:0-2921 GCA_041751515.1 Cyclobacteriaceae bacterium
TTATATTCGAAAGCAATAACGGCTTCTAAACAAAAGATCATGACTGATACCATAGATATCTCCATAGAAAAAATTGCTGACTCAAAGTTGAATCAGGTAGATTTTAATAATATTCCGTTTGGTAAAGTGTATTCAGACCACATGTTTGTAGCAGAATACAGTGATGGGGAATGGAAAAATTTTCAAATTAAGCCTTATCAGCATTTAAGTTTAAGTCCTGCCAATTCTACGCTGCATTATGGACAATCTGTGTTTGAGGGCATGAAGGCTTATAAAAATGTTGCAGGAGAAAGTGTGATTTTCAGACCGCTTGATAACTTCAACCGGCTTAACAAATCTGCTGAGCGGATGTGCATGCCCGGTATTCCCGAGGAGGTATTTATGGGCGGACTCAAAGAGTTGTTGAAGCTGGATAGCGACTGGATTCCAGAAAAACCCAATACCTCACTTTATATCCGGCCTTTCCTTTTTGCCACTGATGATTATATTGGCATTCGACCATCCGACACTTATAAATTTATCATATTTACATGTCCTGTAGGTTCTTACTATACAGGTGCTGTAAAAGTGAAAATTGAGCAGAAATACGCAAGGGCTTTCGATGGCGGAACAGGTTATGCCAAAGCCGCAGGAAATTATGCTGCTGCCCTTTATCCAGCCCAAAAAGCACAGGAGCAGGGATTCCACCAGCTGATCTGGACAGATGGCAAGACTCATCAATACATTGAAGAATCGGGAACCATGAATGTAATGTTCATTATCGGCAAAAAACTCATCACTGCTCCTGCTGGTGAAACCATTCTTAATGGTATCACCCGTGACAGTGTTCTTACCTTAGCACGTGCTTGGGGATTGGAAGTAGAAGAGAGAAAAGTTGCCGTACTTGAAGTCATCGGAGCCATTAAAGACGGCACACTAAAAGAAGCATTCGGCACTGGGACAGCAGCAACTATTGCTCAGATTGCTGAAATCGGACATGAAGACGAAACTTATGTATTGCCCCCTGTATTAGAGCGTGAGTTTTCTAATAAAGTGCTTTTACATCTGGATGCCATCAAGGCAGGCACAGAAGAGGACAAATACAACTGGATATATAAACTTTAAGGCAGCTTTAAATACCAAGAAGGAAAATCCACTGTTCATATAATGGTGGATTTTTTAATATCCCGAGAAGATATTCCATGACTCCGGTAGCAATATGATTAAACTTGTTTTCTTATTGGTTTGGCTCTTAATAGGGTTTGCCTCGCAGCTATTTGCACAGCCACAGCGTTTTCTGGTGGTTAACAAGTACAATGGAAATAATAGAACGGCCTATTACCCCGGAGACTTAATTACATTTGGTTTGCGAGATGAAGAAGGGGAGTCAAGTGGTATTATCTCCGATGTTTTTCCCGGTAGCATGATCCTGGGCCACGATACCATAGCATTTGAAAATATTTCGCATGTCCGTAAGAGACCGGAAGACATGTCAGCTTATAAAAGTATAGGTGTGAAACTCATCGCTGCAGGGCTATTGCTTTTCATAGGGGATCAGGTAAATGAAGTGTTAGTCTATGGGAGAGAGTTTTCCTATAACCAGGGTATCGCCATTGCCTCAGCTGCACTGGCTGGTACCGGACTGATCCTCACGCAAATGGATAGGAAAAAAATGAAAATGGCAAAATCTGGAAAATACCGAGGTTACAGAATGTACGTCGTAGATATTGCACCATAAACAGAAATATAAAATCTATTGAATATGACAACTGATCAATTGAAGACATTGAAAGCCAGAGTATCGGCTTTGAGGAGGTATCTTTGACTACGATACCAAAAAATCGGAAATAGCAGAGGAGGAGACCATTACCGCGCAACAGGACTTCTGGAATGATACAGATGCTGCAGAAAAAGTCCTCAAAGAAATAAAAGCTAAAAAATCCTGGACTGACAGTTTCGAGAAAGTACATACAGCTTTTGAAGATCTTGAAACCCTTTATGAGTTTTATGAAGCGGACGATGTATCTGAAAGTGATATTGCCAAAGAGTTCAAAAAGGTACAAAGTCTCCTCGAAGACCTTGAATTTAAGAAAATGCTGAGCGGTGAGGAAGACCAACTCAGTGCCATGGTAGATATTAATCCGGGTGCCGGTGGTACGGAAAGCCAGGACTGGGCAGAAATTCTCATGCGCATGTACATTATGTGGGGTGAGAAACATGGCTTCAAGGTAAGACAGGTAAATTATCAGCCCGGAGAAACAGCAGGTATAAAATCTGCAACCCTGGAGTTTGATGGCCCCTTTGCCTATGGTTACCTTAAAGCTGAGATTGGGGTGCATCGCCTGGTGAGAATATCGCCTTTTGATTCCGGAGGCAGAAGACATACATCCTTTGCTTCTATATTTTGTTATCCTGTTGTGGATCAAACCATTAATATTGAAGTAAACCCAGCTGATATCACTTGGGAAACCTTTCGGGCAGGTGGCGCCGGCGGACAGAATGTGAACAAGGTGGAAACGGCAGTTCGGCTAAAGCATGCACCATCAGGCTTAATTGTGGAGTGCCAGCAGGAGCGTTCCCAGATTCAAAATAAAGACAAAGCCTTGAATATGCTGAAATCCCGGCTTTATCAGCAGGAGATTGAGCGAAGAAATGTGGAGAGAGATAAGGTAGAAAGCGGTAAGAAGCGCATTGATTTTGGCTCCCAGATAAGGTCATACGTACTGCATCCGTATAAATTAATAAAAGATGCACGTACAGGTTATGAAAGAACTGACGTTCAAAATGTGCTAGACGGGGACCTGGACGAATATATTAAAGCATTTTTAATGGCTACGCCTGAAGATGCTGACGAACAATAGTTGCTCAGAAAAGGATAATTTGATAAAGAGTATAAAAAAAGGGAACGGCATTGCCGTTCCCTTTACTGTTTGGTTTGTGCT
>JBGSXH010000358.1:0-14741 GCA_041751515.1 Cyclobacteriaceae bacterium
GATGATACCATTGTCGCTTTCCTGTGCATGCCCTCGGGAGCTGGCCTGCTCAAAAAGAATGCCTACAGCGCCATTGATATCAGGATAAGTAGATCCTTTGCCAAAAAAGAAATCATCAAAGCTTTCTTTGGTATAGTAGAATGAACCAATCTCATCCAAGGCTTTGGCATGATATTCAGCAATCTTTTCAGTTAAAGTAAAATTGTTTTCCGGGGTAAGGGGGTGATTTCTCGATGGAATTCCCGGCTGGAAGAAAAAGCTGGCATTCGTACCCATTTCGTGGTGGTCGGTGAGTACATTCGGTTTCCATTCGTGAAAACGCATGAGTCTCCCCCGTGACTCGGGATGTTGTAAAGGTAGCCAGTCACGATTCAGGTCAAACCAATAGTGATTGGTTCTGCCTCTTGGCCAGGCCTCCCCAAACTCTCGGCTATTGGGGTCTGTAACCAGTACATTTTTGCTTTTATGGGTATTGACCCAGCTGGCAAACCTGTTCAAGCCATCGGGGTTAATGCTGGGGTCAAGCAAAATTACCGACTCTCGCAATAAGGCATCAATTTCTTCCCCCTGAGCTGCTGCCAGATAATAAGCCACTAGTAGCGCAGCATTGGAGCCGCTGGGCTCATTGCCGTGAACACTGTAGCCCATCCAGACTACCACAGGCATTTCAGCGAGGTTCAAATTGGAAGAGGATGATGGATCCGTGAGTTGTACATGATTGCTCTTTATGCTCTCCAGGTTAGTCAGGTTTTCAGGATTGGAGATATTGAGCAATAGCAATCGTCGATTTTCATGGCTAAAGCCATGTTCAGTAATTTGTATTCTATCTGAAACTTCAGCGACTTTTTCCATGTATCGCAACAACTGATCGTGCGAAACATGCCATTCTCCAACTTCGTAACCTAAGACTTCTTTTGGTGTAGGGATTTTCTCATCGTAGGTGATATTATTTGGTAGATAGTACTCCAATCCCTGCTGAGCAGCAGCAAATTTTGAAACAATTAATAAAAGGATAAAACAGAGGAATCTTTCTTTCATATTTATGAGGTTAAGTACAATGACGAGCCTTTTCCCGGAAGCTTATGATCTAAGATATTGTAAAGGCCACGAAAGGCATTCAAGATATGTAATTAGCGCTATTTTAATAAATGAAATTATACATTACTAACCAGCAACTTATAATTAACCCCTAATGCAGCAAATTGGTGTAAAAAAATAACATTGGAGATGCCTGGAAGAGGTTTGATGGTGTTCGCGTATCATTCAAATGGAACGCGATTGCTTCAATAAGACAATCTGTGACCATAGCAGTAGGACTATATTGTATTTACTACCGGTGGTAATTTGCGCTTTTAAAAGGCGTAATCAAATATCAAAAGCCATAGTTTTCTTCTATAATTAATACTAAATTTGCAGTAGGAAACATGTAAGGTAACAGGTAGATATCAATGTTATGTAATTGTTAAGATTAGGAGATAATTCTTACAATATGATAACAACTGAAGTAGCAGGGCAGAATATAGGAAGAATTACCTTTGTTGCGGAATTTATAAAAGCGGTATACTGCCGCTCCAAGGAGAGAATAACCATAAACCATTAATAATTTAAACCTGTGTTATGAAACAGAAAATTTTACTAATTAAGTTATGCTTTGCTGTAATATGCTTGCTTGGTATGCAAGATATCTACGCCCAAGGTGTAACATCAGCCAGTATCAGTGGGTCAGTGTATGATGAAGATGGCAATGGATTACCAGGTGCCAACGTGGTGGCAGTGCACGAGCCTTCGGGAACACGCTATGGAGCAACGACGAGCGTTGACGGTAAATTTAACCTTCCTTCAGTGCGTGTTGGAGGTCCATACTCAATAACAACCTCATTTGTGGGTTATCCAAACCAAAGACTTGAAGATGTAAATCTGTCTCTAGGACAAAGATTTACCATTGATTTCGATATGGAGCCTTCCAGTCAGGAGTTGGACGAAGTAACAATTGTTGATAATCGAATTATTAATTCAGACCGTACGGGTGCATCTACTAACTTAGGCAATGAGCGCCTTAGCTCCATGCCGACAGTAACCCGGAGTATTAATGACTTTACAAGACTAAATCCGCAAAGTAATGGAACAAGTTTTGGTGGGTCAGATAATCGTTATAATAACTATACCATTGACGGTAACCTTTATAACAACAACTTCGGTCTTGGTTCAAGCCAGTTTGCTGGTGGTAACCCTATTTCAATTGATGCCATCGAAGAGGTGCAGGTGAATATTGCACCGTTTGATGTACGTCAAAGTGGTTTTACCGGTGCTAACGTAAACGCAATTACCAAGTCAGGAACAAATAATTTTCAGGCAACTGCTTATACCTTGTTTAGAAATGACAGAACACAGGGTACTACTATCAACGGTGGCCAGGAAGTTCCTTTCTCAGAATCTCAAACCAATATCCATGGTTTTACTGTAGGTGGACCTATCATTAAGGACAAGCTTTTTGTTTTTGGTAGTTTTGAAATGGAGAGCAATGCTTTACCAGGTGACAACCGTAGGGCTGCCAGACCAGATCAGGGCTTATTGCCAGATAGAGAGCAAAGGATTGCCAGAATGACCGCTGAGCAGGCCGACTTCGTAAGAGGTTCCATGCGCGATGTATATGGCTATGAAACAGGAGGATATGAAAATATTCCTTTTGCCGATGATGCCACTAGAATTAACGTTCGATTTGATTATAATTTGAATGATAATAACAAGCTTACCTTAAGGTATAACAGATTTCAGCAATTAAGAGATGTAGGTATAAACGGCAATAGCATCCGGTATATACCTGGTTCTCAAAGGTTCTTTAATACTAACCGTTTTGGGCCTGAAGCATTAACATTTGCTAATGCTAACTATACCTCTGAAGACAATGTACAATCTATTGTTGCAGAATGGACGTCAACCATTGGTAATAATATGGCTAATCGATTAAACATTGGCTACACCAGTGCTATTACGCAAAGAGGAGTGCCAGGTGGTGACCAGCAGTTTCCGATGGTAGAGGTTCTGGAATTCACAGGTAACACACCTGAATATTTCATGTCCTTAGGTACTGAGCTATTTACAAGAGGTAACTTATTGGACAACAAAACTTTTAACATTACCAACGACTTTAACTACTTCTTAGGTAAGCATACTTTTACTGCGGGTGTAAACTTCGAATACATGACTTTCGATAATGCCTTTAACCCAACCTGGGACTCCTGGTATCGCTACAATTCTTACGATGATTTTGTGGGAAGTGTTATTAATCAGGATGCTAGTATCGTTCCTGCAGGTTTTGCCATAGGTTTTACCTACGATGCTGACAACCCTTTTACGCTACCTACCGACAGAGTTGAATTTGGACAGGTTGGTGTTTATATACAAGATGAGTACCAGGCAACTAGAAACCTTAAATTGACAGCGGGTCTTAGAGTGGATCTACCATTCTACCCTGTAGATGCGCCTCGGAATCCAAGAATCGAAGAGTTGGGCATAAACGTTGAAAATCCTAGAGATCCAGGACAGATGGTATCGCCAGATGTAAGTGAATTTCCCGCTGTGAATCCGGTGTTTTCACCAAGATTTGGATTCAACTGGGATGCTAACGGGGATGGTACTATTCAGGTGCGCGGTGGAACAGGTTTGTTTACTGGTCGTCCGATCTTTGTTCATTTATCTAATCAAATTAATGCCAATGGTATCACCCGTGGTGGTCTTGGTATAACTGCTGACCAATGGGGTGAAGATGGTAATCCGCAGTGGCAGGGTTTTCAGTCGGATATCAATTTTTACCGACCTGATCCTTCAGAGCAAGAGCCGGAAATATCACGATCCATCAATGTTACTGATCCAGCTTTCAGACTACCGCAGGTTTGGAGAACTAATTTAGCAGCGGACTTTGTTTTTGGTGATGGCTTTATCTTTACAGCAGAAGGTTTGTACTCCAGAGATTATAACAGTCCGTTTGCAGTCAACCTTGCCAGTACACCTACCGGAGAGTCGGTAAATGTGGGTGGTAACGAGTATCCTAGATATACGCAAGGTATTCCAAACACACCATTGAACGAACTGTTCTTTTTGTCAAATATCAACGACGGTACCTTTGCTTCCTTGACGGTTTCTTTAGAGAAGAATTGGGGACGTGGAATTTTTACTAGCTTAGCCTATACCAGAAGCCAGAAAAGAGACTTTGGTCTTGGTGGAGGCTCGCAGGCAGCTTCATTATGGCCTACTCAGGTGCAGGCAGGTCGTAACCTTCCTGAAGAGGGATATAGCAGATTTGATCAGCCAAATAGAATTATCGGTTTAGTGGCATTGAATACCAAAGGCATCAATGAGCTGAATAATACGCAATTCAATGTCTTCTATAATGGTGGTGAGCAAGGAAGATTCTCTTATTCATACTCTGGTAACATAGCTGGAGAAGGTGGAGGGGCTAGCTTGTTTTACGTGCCGACTAGCTTCGAAGATGCTCAGTTGATTGACAGGGTTTCTGATGGAGCTATAGAGCAGACAGCGCAGCAACAGTGGGAAATCCTGGACCAGTATATTGAGCAAGACGAATATCTTCGTGAAAACCGTGGACAGGTAACAGAAAGAAACGGTGCTATTCTACCATGGCTGCATAGATTCGATTTAAGTGTAACACAGGATCTGCATTTATCAAGAGATGTGAACAGACATCGACTACAATTTAGAGTAGATATACTTAACTTCGGCAACCTTCTAAAAGATTCATGGGGTGTAGGTAGAGGCACTGTGCAAACCAACCTGATGAATTTTGAAGGAGTTGATGGCAATGGTAATGGCCAATTCACAATCAATGCTGTGCAGGGTCAGGCAGGTACTTACCCAGCGGAAGTGACTATTCCATTGTTTGAACTAGCGCAAACCTGGAGCGCACAGTTGGGCGTGAAGTATATATTCTAATTATAAAAGTGTATTCATAAAGAAAATATCATGAAATATCTAGGCAATAAATTTATATATATACTCTTGGCGGGCTTCGTACTGCTAAGCTCCTGCGTAGACAGTGACTTTGAAGAAGATACTTCAGCAGGTCGTACAGACAAAAGGATCCTCAACAATGTTATCAGTGAGCAAGCTAATCTGAGCATATTCTCGTCGCTTTTGGCAGAGACAGGTTTGGATGCGGAACTGGTAGGAAATAGAACGCAGGACCAAAGAGCAGTTTTTGCTCCTACAGATGCTGCTTTCGAAGCCTTCTTAAATGAGAATGGCTATGAGTCAGCTGACGATGTGCCTGATCTGGAAAATGTAATCGCTTTTCATATTGCTATGGCAAACGTTACTGTCAATACATTAGCGCAGGACAATTTTGATTTCATTCAAACACTGGCTGAAGAAAACATGCCTGTAGGCCGTGAAGGTGGACAAGTGCGTTTGAATAATCAGGATGTAAACATCTTAAGCACTAATACAGATGGTAACGGCAACTTGCATATTATTGACATGGTCTTAGTGCCGATGGAAGAAGTAGAGGAAGAGGAAGAGGAAAATGGTAATTAATAATCCCTCCTAACCACTCAAATATAGATAGCTGCCTTTTTAATTAAAGGCAGCTATTTTTTTATTAAATGTGCAAGTCAATAATTATCGCCGTACTATCGTTTTCTCTTATCGTATAGCATAATAAATCACCTACTACTTATTCTAAATTTCTTTTGCATTAAGCAACTTATAACTGAACATTCTGTTATTAAATTTACTGTCGTTAAAAAATGGATATTTATAGATGTTACAACGCTTAATGTTCTTTTTATTTGCTTTGAACATCAAAATACTTCAATTTTACAGTAGTGAGATTTGCCTAAGTCAGTTCTTCCGGAACATAATTAAATATGAAAAAGTCGATTAAAACCATTTTGACAGTAGCAATTGTAGCTGCTATTATATTTCTGATAGCATTGCCAAAGCTAGAGTTGAGTTCCGCTGATTCTGACGGCGAAGGGCCACAGCCCGGTCCGGCAGATCGCAGCAGCAGGGCGATTCCCGTCAATGCTATCATACTTGAACCCAAGGTCCTTGACAACAGGATAAAAATTTCTGGGTCCGTCATGGCCAACGAATCAGTAGAACTACGTAGCGAAGCTTCAGGCAGAGTATCCAGAATATTATTTCGTGAGGGAGACAATGTTAAAAAAGGAGCACTCTTGGTCAGTATCAATGATGAGGAACTCAGAGCACAGTTGGAGCGCTTAAAATTTCTTCAAAAACTTTCTGAAGATATAGAAGGACGGCAACAAAGATTATTAGAAAAAGAAGCCATCTCTCAGGAAGAATACGACATTTCACTAACGGAATTGCAAACCTCTTCTGCTGACATAAAAGTTCTGGAAGCCCAAATTGCCAAATCTCAAATAAGAGCACCTTTTGACGGTCGCATTGGCCTAAGACAAATAAGTGAAGGCAGTTATCTCACTCCGGCAGACCCTATCGCCAGTATATTCAGCGTAAATCCTGTGAAAATTGAGTTTTCTGTACCCGGGAAATATAGTAATAATGTAAAAGTAGGTGACGAAATTCTGTTTACTGTAGAATCCGGCGGCGATGAGCATAAAGGAAAAGTGTATGCTTTGGAGCCACAGGTTGACCCAGGTACGCGTACATTACGCATACGGGCATTAAGTACTAATCCTCAAGGGTTGTTGCGCCCTGGACAATTTGCAAATATTGAGTTGAAGCTAAGTGCTGTAGCAGACGCATTACTGGTGCCTACTGAAGCTGTCATTCCTGAACTAAACGGACATAAAGTTTTTATCAAACAAAATGGTAAAGCAGAATCTGTGAAAGTGAGTATTGGATTACGAACTGAAAAGGAAGTAGAAATTACCTCTGGACTGCAGCCGCAGGATACTGTCATTACAACAGGGATATTACAGTTGCGACCAGGTGCGGCTGTCAGTGTTACGAAAATTAATTAATACTTATGGCCAGTCTTTCTTCAGTCAGTATCAACAGGCCGGTGTTGGCCATTGTGCTGTCCATTGTCATTGTTCTCTTTGGTATTATTGGGTTTAACTTTGTGGGCGTCAGAGAGTACCCTAGTGTGGATCCCCCCATTATAACAGTAGCAACTACTTATACAGGTGCGAATGCAGATGTCATTGAGTCACAGATTACGGAACCCCTGGAGGAGTCTATCAATGGTATTGCAGGTATCAAAACATTGAACTCTGTTAGCCGTGAAGGCCAAAGTACCATTACCGTAGAGTTTGAACTCGGTGAGGATCTGGAAGCAGCCGCCAATGACGTACGGGACAGGGTGTCCAGAGCTTTAAGAAACCTACCAGAAGATACAGACCCTCCGGTAGTGACAAAAGCCGATGCCGACTCAAATCCTATTGTCTTTTTAAATATAAAAAGCGAAACCCGATCTCTTCTTGAGCTTTCAGATATTGCAGACGCCACCTTTAAGGAACGTTTTCAGACCATACCGGGTGTGAGCGAAGTACGCATATGGGGAGAACGTAAGTACAGCATGCGCCTTTGGATGGATCCTGACAGGCTCGCAGCTTATTCACTCACCCCGCTGGATGTTCTGACTGCGGTGGAAAATGAAAATGTGGAGCTGCCTACTGGTCGTGTGGAAGGTTTGTACACTGAATTGACCGTACGTACCATGGGAAGGCTGAAAAACCCTGAGGAGTTCAATAATCTTATCGTAAAAGAAGCTGGCAATGATCTTGTCCGGTTTAAGGATATTGGTTATGCTGAACTAGGCCCTGAAAATGACCGTACAATACTGAAGAGAGATGGAGTGCCGATGGTAGGCGTCGTACTTGTCCCTCAGCCTGGCTCCAACAGTATTGACATTGCAGACGAGTTTTATAAAAGGCTTGCAGTACTCGAAAAAGACATTCCGGAAGACATTGAGCTTGGTATTGGCTTTGACAATACGGACTATATCAGAGACTCTATTACTGAGGTTCAGCAAACCATCATTGTGGCTTTCATTCTCGTTTTCAGTGTCATTTTTCTGTTTCTGAGAGACTGGCGCACTACCATTATTCCGGTAGCAACCATTCCTATAGCACTTATAGGCACCTTTTTCATCATGTACTTAGCCGGGTTTTCCATCAATGTGCTTACTTTACTTGGCATTGTACTGGCCATTGGGCTTGTGGTAGATGATACTATTGTAGTACTGGAAAATATCTATGCCAAGATTGAGGGAGGTATGGAACCTCATAAGGCTGCACATAAAGGGTCGGAGGAGATATTCTTTGCAGTAGTCTCCACCACAATTTCATTGGTGGCCGTGTTTCTGCCCGTTATTTTTCTGGAAGGGATTACAGGCAGATTATTCAGGGAATTTGGAATAGTGGTGGCAGGTGCTGTGGTTATCAGTTCTTTCGTGGCACTTTCTTTAACGCCCATGATGTGTGCTTCCATTTTGAAGCGTCGTGAAAAGCAGAGTACTTTTTATAATAAAACTGAAAAGATTTTCACCTGGCTCAACGAAAGATACAACAGTTCATTGCACTCATTTATGGAGCACAGGTGGGTTGCTTTTGTAATCATTGCGTTTTCAATGGGAGCTGTCTACTTACTTATTACTAATCTTCAGTCTGAGCTTGCACCGCTGGAAGATCGTAATGGCTTCAGAATACAGGCCGCTGGGCCCGAAGGTACCACCTTCGACTTTATGGACCGATATGTCGATGAGGTGATAAGTTTATTGATGGAAGAAGTTCCTGAGACTAACAGCATAATTTCGGTAACCTCACCCGGGTTTGGAGCATCTAGTTCCGTCAATTCAGCTTTCTTACGCGTAAGGCTTGAACATCCTGATGACCGGGAAAAGACACAGCAGCAGATTGTAGATGATATCACGCCCAAAATTTCCGATGCCTCAGCAGCGAGGTCTTTTGTAGTACAAGAGCAGACCATCGGAGTAGGACGTGGTTCAGGACAGCCCGTGCAATATGTAATTCAAACCAATAATCTTGATAAGCTCGAAGATGTTTTGGACGATTTCGTAGACCGTGCCAATCAAGAGGCAGCCTTTAGTTTTGTAGACGTCGACTTAAAATTTAACAAACCAGAAATTAACATTGAAATTGACAGGAATAAAGCGCGCTCAATGGGCGTTTCTGTCAGGGATATTATCCAAACGATGCAGCTTGGTTTCTCAGGTCAACGTTTTGGCTATTTTATCATGAATGGGAAACAGTACCAGATTATTGGTCAGGTCAGCGACCAAAACAGAAATGAGCCTATGGATTTGCGTTCGCTTTATGTACGCAATAACAATGATGATCTTATACAGATTGATAATCTTGTTCAATTGAATGAGCAAAGCACACCACCTCAATTATATCGTTTTGACAGATATGTTTCTGCAACAGTATCCGCAAGTTTATCTCCAGGCTATACTATAGGAGATGGCATAGCAGTAATGGATAACATTGCTAGTGATGTACTGAATGATAGTTATACCACATCACTGGCTGGAACTTCCAGGGAGTATGAGGAAAGCAGCTCCAGCCTGCTTTTTGCATTCCTGTTTGCATTAATACTTATTTATCTTGTGCTCTCGGCGCAATTTGAAAGTTTCAGAGATCCATTCACCATAATGTTGACGGTACCTTTAGCGTTGGCAGGTGCACTGTTTGCGCTTTGGTATTATAACGAAACGCTTAATATTTTTAGCCAGATCGGTATAATCATGCTAATAGGTCTGGTCACAAAAAACGGTATTCTTATCGTAGAATTTGCCAACCAGCGCAAAGCACAGGGGATGACCATTCAGGAGGCCATAGTCGGTGCCGCAGAGTCACGATTCAGGCCTATTCTGATGACAAGTCTATCTACCATTTTGGGGATAATGCCGATAGCCTTGGCATTGGGTGCTGGATCAGAAAGCAGGGTTTCTATGGGAGTCGCCGTCATCGGAGGGCTAATTTTCGCAACAATTTTGACCTTATACGTTATTCCTGCCATTTATACTTATTTGACTAGCTCTTCCAAAAGAATGGCGCGTTTTTAATATCCGGTTTATTAAAGTAATAATTGATTGATTTTGCAAAATGCAACAACTGAGGTTGCCTGCTGCGATGATAATAACATGCAAATGAATAATAAGCTTTATGTTTTAGTCTTGGTAATGGCAATAAGCACTTTGCCGCTGTTTGCTCAGGAAAAACTTACTTTGGAAGAAGCCATCACCATAGGTCTGGAAAATAATCTTTCGATCAAGATTGCTAGAAATAACCAGGAGATACTAGCAAATGATGTCACTTTGGGCAATGCAGGCTTCTTGCCTACACTGGATTTGGTCGGAACACAAAATTTTGGTCTTGAAAATTCTGAATTTGTCTTTCAGTCTGGAGACCAGCAGGTAACCCGAAATGCTGATTCCAGAAATTTAACAATAGAGCCTTTTTTAAACTGGACAGTGTTCGATGGCCTGCGAATGTTCGTCACCAAAGACAAACTGGAAGAGATCAGAAGACAGGGACGGGATTCTACCCGAAGTCAGATTGAAAATATCATCACTGATATTTATACTTCATATTATCAGGTGATCCTTGAAGATGAGAAACGCCGGGTTCTTGAAAGCACTTTGGAGATATCTGAGCAACGGGTAGATATTTCTCAGGCTCAATACGAAATAGGAAGTGGTACAAAGCAGGAATACCTGGCTGCCCAAGTGGACTATAATGCTGATGCCTCTGCGCTAATACAGCAAGAGGAATTAAGCTATAACGCTAAAATAGACCTGAACAGACTGCTTAATCGCGACCTCGAAACTACTTTCGAAGTCGAGTCGGATATTCCGGTTAATGAGAATCTTGACATCGAAGAACTTAGGGAGATATTATTTCAGAGCAATGCCCACCTGGAAGCCGTCCGTCGGGGAAGAAACATTGCAGCTTTGGAGACTAAAGAATTGCAAGCTGAAAGGTGGCCACAAATTTCAATTTATAGTGGCTACAATATCTTAAGAACTTATTCTGAAGCTGGTTTCGTATTGCAAAATGTCACGAACAGATTCAATTATGGTATTACAGCTTCAGTAAATATTTTTGACGGGTTTAACCAGAGTAGAGTAGTACAGAATGCCAGAATCCGAGAAAAATCTTCTGAGTGGGCCATTGATGAAATTACTATTCGATTAAACGCAGATTTAAATAAGCGATTCATCAATTATAAAAACTCTCTTCGCCTTTACGACCTGGAGACAAATAACCTAAGGCTAGCCAGGGAAAACGAAAATATTTCTTTAGAACGATATAAGCTGGGCAGGGCTACCTTTCTGGAACTGAGAGAAGCGCAAAGAAGTGCTGTAGAAGCAGAAAGTCGACAGATTGATGCCGCTTATAGCGTGGTGTCCGCAGAAATAGAACTTAAGCGTATCAGTGGAAGACTACTTCAGGAGCGACCGGAATTATAAAATTTCCGCGTAACAATGGTGTAATATTTTAGTTAAAAAGTTACCTTTTTAATCTTCGCAGTATATATGCGTACTGTGAGCACAGATACTTTTTAATGATACTATCATATTAGTCGAGTATTTCGTGCCATTCATTTTTTTAAATTAGTGGTTATGAGCGCATTTAGCGAAATAATTTCATCAAATAGTAAGTCCGAACAAAGGTCGTGGAATAAGTTCTACATGTATGGTTTGCGACTGATTTTTATTCTGGCATTCGTCGCCTGTCATCCTGTAGCTCAAGATCGGAATGAACCTGCTGAAGCTGTCATCCAGAAGGTGGAAGATAAGCCACTACGCTTTGACCTTGATGAAATCATTTCCCGAGGAAGCCTTATAGCGATAATAGATAACAGTTCAACAGGCTACTTCCTTTATAAGGGGCAGGCGATGGGCTACGAATATGAGCTGCTAAGCAGGCTCGCAGATAAAATGGGGGTAAAGCTTGAGCTGGTCATTACCAGCGACATTCAGGAAGCCATAGACATGCTTAACCGAGGGGAAGGCGATGTTGTAGCACATAGTCTTACGGTGACTAAAGAGAGGCGCAGAGAAATAGCATTTACCAAACACCATTATCTGGTAAAGCAGGTATTGGTACAAAGAAAGCCCGACAACTGGCGTAATATGAAATCGCATGAGGTCGAATCTAAACTTATCAGAAACCCTATCGAACTGGCGGGAAAGGAAGTCTATGTCCGTAAAAACAGTGCCCATATAGACAGACTTTATAATTTAAGTGATGAGATTGCTGCTGATATACTGGTGGTGGAAGAACGAGCCGATGTTGATACAGAAACCCTTATCAGACAAGTTGCCAATGGTACACTTGATTATACAGTAGCTGATGAGAATCTGGCGACGGTGAACGCAGCATACTTCGCAGACCTTGATGTATCGACAGCAATCAGTTTTCCGCAAAAAACCAGCTGGGGACTTAGAAAGGAAGATACTCAACTGCTGGCTTACATGAACGACTGGTTGAGTGAGATGAAGAGTACGCCGGATTTTAATATGCTTTTCGCAAAGTACTTCAGAAGTCCTAATGCCAGCAAGCAACGGATGGAAAGTTATTATTCGTCCTTAACCGGCGGAAAACTGTCTCCCTATGATGAAATAATTCAGCAGCATGCGGTGCAGCTAGGTTGGGACTGGCGTTTGCTGGCCGCACAAATATTTCAGGAGTCACGTTTTGATCCGGAAGCAGCTTCATGGGCAGGTGCCATGGGGCTTATGCAATTAATGCCTGCAACAGGAAAAGAATTTGGTGTGGAAGATCAATTTTTTGATCCGGAGGAAAGCATCATCGCCGGCGTTCAGTACCTGAACTGGTTGGAAAGGTTTTGGTCAACAAGGGTTGAAGATGAGGATGAAAGATTAAAATTTATTCTTGCGAGTTATAATGTAGGGCAAGGGCATGTACTAGATGCGCGAAAGTTGGCGACAAAATACGGTAAAGATCCGGAGATATGGGAAGGACATGTAGAAAACTTCTTGATGAAAAAATCTTATCCTGAATTTTATACAGATCCTGTGGTAAGCCTTGGTTATTGCAGAGGAGAAGAGCCGGTCAATTATGTGAAAAACATCTTCAAACGCTTTGAGCAGTACAAAATATTTATCCACACGGAAGATATCAGACGAGCGACTTAACATCATCAACTAATCTTTCATCACATCGGCAACAATCTTAGCGGAAAGTATGCTTAAGGGAATGCCCCCTCCAGGATGCACACTACCTCCGCAGAAGTAGAGGTTTTTTATACGGCTGGAGAAGTTAGCATGCCTTAAAAAAGCTGCATATTTATTATTGGAACTATTGCCATACAAAGCCCCTAAAGCAGAGGAGGTTTTTGCTTCAATGCTTCTGGGCTCTAGTATGTTCTCTGTAATAATTAATGATTCGATGGGCTGTTGGAGTAGTCGCGAAAGCTTTTCAAGAATATTTCGGCGGGCCTGCTTTATGAATTCATCCCAGTCCTGTCCCTGATTATTGGGAACATTGATCATCACAAACCAGTTTTCACAGCCGGCTGGTGCATCAGAAGGTTTTTCTTTCGCGGTGATATTGATGTAAACCGTAGGGTCTTCATAAATATCGCCTTTTGAAAACATGTGATCAAACTCTTGCTTATAGTCTTTGCTGAAAAATATATTGTGCAAATCCAGCTCAGGAAACTCTTTTTTTATTCCCCAGTAAAATATAAGGGCACTGCTGCTTTTCTCCTGATTTAATAGCTTCTTAGGGGTATATTTAATTGGTAGAAGCTTTTTATACGTATTCACCATGTCCATATTGCTGACAATATGGTCAAAATATTCTTTTTTCTGATCTATAACCAATCCTGCAGCAAGTTCATCCTCGATGAGGATATGGTCTACTTTACTGTTAAAATGAAAGGTTACCCCCTGTCTCTTGGCCAGCTCGTATAAGCTTTGTGTGATCGAATACATTCCCTCAGTGGGGAAAAATGCACCAATATTAAATTCAAGATGCGGGATAATTTGTAAGGTTGCCGGGGCCTGATAAGGGTTTGAGCCATTATAAGTGGCAAAGCGATTAAACAGTTGAACGACCTTTTCATCTTTAAATCTTGCAGTATTGGCCTGATGCATTGAGCTAAAGAAACCCATTTTATGAAGATTTCTATATGCCCGAAAAGCATCTTTGTTGAAAAATGTTGTGGCTTTATGAAGGCTTTTTTCCATAAAAAGTCCGGAAAGTAAGCTGTACAACAGCGCACTTTTATTTAGTCCTTCAATGATACTATGCTCCGATACGGAGGTCTTCAATGCTAGTTCTTCCGCAAATGCTTTGGGGTCAGCATAACCATGGATGCGCGTACCATCTTCATAAAAGTATTCACAGTTGACTGAAAGCTTTTTATAGCTAAAATGCTCGGAAGCATCCTCTCCGCATAAAGTAAATAAATCTTCCACCAGAACAGGCATGGTAAAAAGCGATGGGCCTGCATCGAATCGAAAACCATCCTGTAGAATTTCACTAAGCTTTCCTCCAGGGTATGCGTTAGACTCAAAGACAGTAACTTGATGTCCCCGGTTGGCCAGCCTTATAGCTGTGGCAATACCTGCAATGCCAGCACCTACAATGCCTGAAGAAATTTTCTTATTGAGCATAGATCATTAAAAGTTTGTGAAAATAGAATGTTTAGACAAAGGAATACCTTGGCATTACTTCAGCGAATCCATTTTCTCAATAATTGCCTTAAAATCCATTTCTTCCCAATTTGCCAGTAAGCCA
>JBGSXH010000359.1:0-1661 GCA_041751515.1 Cyclobacteriaceae bacterium
CTCCCGCAGGAAAAACAATCCAATGGTCAGCACAGTGAGCAATCCGATATTCAGTAAGCGGGGCAACTGGATGTTTCTTAGAATCGCACTATTGAAATAGGTTATATCCCCTTTCAAAAGAGAAGCCATTCCAGAGAAAAAATACTTCCTTAAATAGAAATACTGGCTAGCAATCCATCGGATTCTCTGGTTTTGAAAAGCACCTGAATTGGATACTTTTTCGTCATAGATTACCGCATCTTTTGCGTAGTTGACTTTTATTCCTTGCTTGATCAGCAACAGTTCCAATTCTCTATCAAATCCACCTACGGAATCCATGTCCCTCATGATAGTCTTGAGAATGGTGTAATTCACCGCAATTCCGGAACCATTGATGGAAGATGACAGACCTGCTGCTGAGGTTCCCTGACGATAGATTTGATTGTTGACAGCCTCGCTAACCCCGTCCAGATATGCCAGGGTTGTTTGGTCGTTTTTAGCTTTTCGTTGCCCCTGCACTGCTTGATACTTACCAGTAGAAAACAACTCCGACAGTCGTCTCAAAAAATTAGGAGACATCATGTTATCGGCATCCAGGATCACCGCATAGTCGAATTTGCCCGATAGATTTTGAAACGCACAATTGAGGGCTTTTACCTTGGTGCTATTTTGAAATGACACTTCAAACACCTTGATGGGAAGCGCTCTTAATTGCATTAGCGTTTGCGGTTTGAACCCGTCAGCAATTACCACAACCTTATAACTTTCGATCGGATACGATTGCCTCAAAGCGTCAATCGCACTTGCTACTATGACGGTATCTTCTTTATATGCAGGAATAAGGACACAAAACGTTGGAAGTACTTGCTGTCTTGTATTAGAATGAAACTTTGGCTGTTTATAAAATTTGGCAGACAAAGAGAAAAAAGTCGTATAAGACACCACGTATAAAAAGTAAGAGAAAATGAGGATTTCAATAAATATTAGCATAGTATAAAATGTATTAAGGGGTAGCTTTAAAATTTCTTTAGAAGCATCTTACCTAAATACAATTTTTAAAAGCTTATGGTGAAGCTAAGATGACTTTTAGTTTTAATCAGTACCCATCGGATAGATGTAATATTAAAGTAAGCCAATACTTGTTCTGGTTATATAATTCCACTATTTTGACGGTTAAAGGAAAATAAATCAACCCTTTTGTCAGCTATTGATCGGTGCATTTTGACAACCTGATTTTACCAATCTTTATGTTGATAAAATCATTTAAGTACAATTACATTTTAATGTGATGTAATGAATTTGTAAGGAGTTTTTTTATGCTTCAGCCTCTGTTTGACTTACATTCACTGCTTACTCTTATCATTCGCTAAAAACGGCGGTGGTTATATCCAATAATTAAGTTGCTTTTGCCTAATTATTCTTGTAACTTATGTAAAATTCACGTTCTTAAATTCAGTACTCATGCAGGTAGTTTCATATAAATTAAAATCAATCGAAGAGCAGTTTTTGAGTATTGAACAAATGATCCCCAACCCGATGATCGTGGCAGATGAGGCAGGTGAAATTGTCTATGCCAATCAGTTGGCTTTAGACCTCTTTGGGTACTCAGATCAAGACTTCATGGGAAAAAACCTCGGTACGATTATTCGGTATGAATTTCCGGCACTCACTGAAAGTTGTGA
>JBGSXH010000360.1:0-3792 GCA_041751515.1 Cyclobacteriaceae bacterium
ACAGACCAGAGCATGGCCTATGGAAACTTCGTCCATAAAAGGAATACATGATTTGAGGTAAGCCAGATTTTCCAGATCCAGATCGTGTCCTGCGTTGATGCCTAACTTCAAATCATGAGCCAATTGAGCAGCTTCAATATAAGGACGCACGGCCTCAGTCTTGTTTTTAAGATAGTTGGCGGCATAGCTTTCGGTGTAAAGTTCTATTCTGTCTGTGCCGCATTCGGCAGCACCAGCGACCATAGCAGTGTCCGGCGCTACGAAGATGGACGTTCGAACCCCCATCGCCTGAATGGTTGCAATGATTTCTTTTAGAAATGTCTGCTTTTTAACAGTATCCCAGCCGGCATTGGAAGTAATGACATCAGGTGCATCGGGTACCAGGGTGGCTTGATGTGGTTTTACCCTCTCTACCAGGTCCATATAGCGCTCGTCTGGGTAACCTTCAATGTTAAATTCAGTGCTGACATGATTTTTAAGATCCAGTACATCAGCATAGCGAATATGTCGCTCATCGGGCCTTGGGTGTACTGTAATGCCTTGTGCACCAAATCTTTCGCAGTCCTTTGCCACCTGCACAACATTGGGCCTGTCTCCTCCTCTGGCGTTCCGTAAAGTGGCGATCTTATTGATATTTACACTTAGCTTCGTCATTACTTATGGTTTAAAATACATAACTTTGCTGGCAAGTTAATGATTTAAAAAATTTAAGTTTATTCCTATGAGCCTGAAAACACAGATTGAAGCAGACATGAAAAAAGCCATGTTGGCCAAAGAGAAGGACGAACTGAGAGCATTGAGAAGTATCAAATCAATGATTATGCTTGCTGAAACTGAGCATAGTAAAGGCGAAAGCATAGGAGAAGAAAAAGAAATACAATTACTCACGAAAGCAGCTAAGCAAAGGCGCGATGCCGCCGATTTATATCGTGAACAAAATAGAACAGACCTGGCGGAGATAGAAGAACAGGAATTGTCTGTAATTGATCGCTACCTTCCTCAGCAGCTAAGCGAGGAGGAATTGAAAGCAGCATTACAGAAAATTATTGACGAACTTGGCGCCAGTAGTCCAAAGGACATGGGCAAGGTGATGGGCTCAGCCACGCAACAACTTGCCGGGAAGGCAGATGGTAAACTTATTGCTTCAACTGTTAAATCACTCTTATCCACATAAGTGAAGACACTTGATATTCTCTTACTTCTGCCATTGTTTTTTGGTGCTTTTCGAGGCTTCAGAAAAGGCCTTTTGCTGGAGATCGTCTCCATGATAGGTGTGATTCTGGCAATCGTCGGTGGTTTTAAATTCCTGCATTTCGGTGTTTCTCTTCTCTCAGAGTACATGGAAACGTATAATAAAGCAATTCCTTACATTGCTTTTGTGCTGATTTTCGTGGGGATCATCCTGGCAGTCAATCTTTTGGGGATAGCGATGAAGAAGGTGTTGGACTTTACCCTGCTTGGAGGGATTGATAGTCTTGCAGGTGCCTTATTGGGTATTTTGAAATGGGCTTTTGCTGTGAGCGTATGCCTTTGGCTGGCAGCAACGGTTGGCATCGAAATTCCCTTCGAAATGACTGCCGATACTGTAATCTATCCATTTTTGCTCGCATTTGCTCCCGGTGTAGTGGAGGTTGCAGCGCAGTTTTTGCCAAATTTGCAGCACAGTTTTAAAGCGATTAGCGACCTGTTTTCTGACACAAAGGCTTGATACTTCTGGTTGACAATTACGATTCGTTTACCTATAATCTGGTAGATTATTTTGCGCAAATTGGTGTCACCTGCCACGTGGTGGCGAATGACATTGAATTTGGCGCAATTCCATTCGAAAAGTACAGCGGTATTGTCCTATCACCCGGACCGGGAAGGCCGGACAATTCTGGTATTACCAATGCTATCATCAAACAATTCTTAAAAAAATTGCCCATATTAGGCATTTGTCTTGGACATCAGGCAATTGGAATGTACTTTGGTGCAAGCTTACAAAAGGCCTTGAAGCCCATGCACGGCAAAATATCTTCTGTCGCTTGTCAAAAAGACTACCTTTTTGAAGGACTGCCCGGCGAGATGGAAATCGTCAGGTATCATTCGCTGGTGTTGCACGATATCCCCTCATCGCTGGAAGTGATCGCGAGCACAGCTGAAGGTGAAGTTATGGCAATAAGGCATAAAGATCTACCTATAAGAGGGTTGCAATTTCATCCTGAGGCTGCACTAACCTTACATGGTATGGCCATGCTCAGGAATTGGGTCAAATTTAATAATATTGTAAATTTACCGGCTTAATATCCGTGTTATTAACTCTTTAAGAAAAGTTACCATGTCATTGAAAATACAAGAGCGTGCCGATTATAAATTTATTGATGAAGGAAATGGGGAAGTACTCATACTACTTCATGGGCTTTTTGGTGCATTGAGTAACTGGGAAGGAGTGGTAAATAAATTCTCCAAAGATTACCGGGTGATTATACCCATGCTCCCTATCTATGAAATGCCTATAAGACAGGCTGGGCTGGACGGACTGGTAGAATTTGTGGAAGGCTTTGTAAAAGAAATGGACCTCACCAAAATGAATGTGATGGGCAACAGCCTTGGGGGCCATGTGGCGCTCATCTATACGTTGAAGCATCAGGATTTGGTGAAAAGTCTTGTGCTTACCGGTAGCTCAGGGCTATTTGAAAATTCGATGGGTGGCTCTTTCCCGAAACGCGGTAGCTACGATTATATAAAAGAGCGGGTAGAGTATACATTTTATGACCCGGCGACGGCCACTAAGGAATACATAGATGAAGTTTTTGAAACTACGAAAAGTATTCCAAAGTGCATGCGCATTGTTGCCATCGCAAAATCAGCACAACGCCATAACATGGCAAAAGAAATAACTAAAATTAATGTGCCTACGTTATTAATATGGGGTTTAAACGACACCATCACACCGCCAATGGTTGGGCATGAATTTAACAGGCTGATACCCAATTCAATGTTGAGGTTTATTGACAAGTGCTGCCATGCGCCCATGATGGAACATCCCGAAAAATTCAATGTCTTACTGGAGACATTCCTTTTATCCCATAAAGCTGCATGATAGCAAAAGAGCTGATTAACCACATGATCCCCCCGTTAAAGATGACTGATACGGTCGAGAAAGCTATGTCCTGGATGGAGGAACTTAGGACAAATGCGTTGCCTGTGGTTGATGGCGGTTTGTTTAAAGGATTTTTACGCGAAGAAACTATATATGATAACAATCAAATGGAGTTGCATGTGGCGGAACTGCCCTTGTCATTCGCGGATGCCTTTGTATTAGAACACCAGTATTTTTATGATATTCTTAAAATTGGTTCCGACAGCAGTGTTTCCATGGTTGCGGTTTTAGATACAATGCAATTGTTTTTAGGAGTGATACCTGTGGAAGATGTGATGGTAGCTTTCGCGCAGACCGCTGCAGTCCAAAGTCCGGGGGCTATATTGGTACTTTCAATGAGACAAATTGACTATTCATTGGCTGAAATCAGCAGATTGGTGGAAGCCGAAAATGCGAAAATTATCAATAGCTGCATAAGCAATGATTTGTTGGATAGTGAGCGCATAAAGCTTACAATTAAGATTAATAAACTTGATCTTACCCACATTGCTGCTACTTTGGAACGATTCGATTATAAAATTATAGCCAAATATCAAGATGCCAGTCAGGTAATTCCTAATGAACAGGAAAGGCTGGATATCCTATTGCGATACCTTAACATTTAACACTTACTTAATCGGGCAGCTGCACAGTCCGGAAATCAAACATTA
>JBGSXH010000361.1:0-2587 GCA_041751515.1 Cyclobacteriaceae bacterium
CTTTAAAATATGCTTCTTTGTTTTCCATAGAGTATGTTACACTTTGACATAAAAATAAAAGGTTTTAGCCGGAATGACTAAAACCTTTTCTATGGATGTTAACCAATTACTTTAAAAATCAAGGGAAAATTCCCAGATCCATATAAGAAATGGCAATTTTTTTAAGACTAAGAATGAAAGCGGCTGTTCTTAATGACTGAACGTTATGAGACTTCGCTGTTTCTCTGATCTGCTGGTATGCAGAAACCATGGTTTCTTCAAGACCTGACATCGCCAGATCCTGCTCACTGGCACCTTTGACAATGGCATCACGTTGTTGCTTACTTAGTTTATTGCCACTGGCACTTTCAATAGCTTCTACTAATCTGAAGTTGTTGAGCTCATCATAACGTTTGTCCATGCGGCCAAAGCTTACTCTTGATAAGTTTTTTAGCCATTCAAAATAAGAAACTGTAACACCACCGGCATTAAGATAAAGGTCGGGGATAACAACAATCTTGTTTTTCAGCAGCACTTGCTCTGCTTCCATGGTAATAGGGCCGTTGGCTGCCTCACCAATAATTTTCGCTTTAACTCTGGCAGCATTCTCAATAGTAATTTGGTTCTCCAGCGCTGCAGGTACCAGAATATCACATTCATACTCGAGCAGTTCTCTTGAGTTTTCAATTTGCTTACAGCCTTCGAAATTAACAATTCCTCCGGTGTCAGCTTTGAATTTGTCTAGCTTCGGAATATCAATGCCATCAGGGTTAAACAGGCCACCTTTGTATTCAGCTATTCCTATAATTTTTGCACCGGCTTCATGTAAATACTGTGCAGTATATGTACCCACATTACCGTAGCCCTGAATGATTACCGACTTGCCTGCAAGGCCAGGAGTGAGCCCCAGCTTATCCATGTCTTCGGCAATATTGACACATTCCCGTATGCCGAAAAACACACCCTTACCTGTTGCCTCAGTTCTGCCATGGATACCGTGCTGTGAACGAGGCTTACCAGTCACACAGCCGTAGGCATTAATTGAACCAGGATTAAAAGCGCTGTAGGTATCGGCTATCCACGCCATTTCACGGGCACCAGTACCGTAATCTGGCGCAGGCACATCCAATGCAGGGCCGATGAAGTTTTTCTTAATCAACTCCGAAGTGTACCGTCTGGTAATATTTTCCAATTCCCCCACGGAATACTTGGTATTATCAATCCTTACACCTCCTTTGGCTCCTCCAAAAGGCACATCTACTAAAGCGCATTTGTAAGTCATAAGGGCCGCCAAGGCTTTTACTTCATCCTCATTGACAGCCATGGAATATCTGATCCCTCCTTTTACGGGAACTTTGTGATGGGAGTGTTGTACTCTATATCCGATAATTACTTCATACTTGCCATTGTCTTTTTTGATAGGAAAGTTAAACTTATAAATACTGTTGCAGGCTTTTATCTGCTCCACCAAATCTGGTTCCAGATTAGTATGGGCAGCTGCACTATCTACAAAACTACAGACATCATCAAAAAACTTATAATCGGACATAAACAAACGGTTTAAATGAGAAATTCGATTTGGAATAGAACACGTCTATAGCGCGAAAGTTATGAGTTTTTTAATATAGTACCCTAAAGCGTATCGTATGCTGTATTGCTTTTAGAGCCGTGATAATTTCGCCCGAATATTCTTTGTTTATATCGGTGATGACATAGCCTATACTTTCGTTTGTTTTGAGGTATTGACCCACAATATTGATTTCATGTGCTGCCAGCGTTTTGTTAATTTCCGCCATGACACCCGGCATGTTCATGTGAATGTGAATCAGCCTGTGGGCATTCTTCAGAATAGGCAATTGCAGATTAGGAAAGTTGACACTTAAACTCGTAGAACCAGTGTTGATATAGTCAATTATTTTTCTTGGGACAAAGTCCGCAATGCTCACTTGCGCTTCTAGTGTGCTTCCTCCGATATGCGGGGTCAAGATCGTCTGATGCAAGCCTCGCAAAGGAGAGTTTAAAGACTGGCTGTTATTGGCAGGTTCTTCCGGAAACACATCAATTGCTGCACTGCGAATGTGGCCACTTTCCAGGCTTTCTTTCAACGCTTCAAGATCGACAATATGTCCTCTGCTCAAGTTGATGAATATGGCGCCGGGCTTCATAATGTCAAACTCTGCTTTTCCCATAATATTGGCATTCTCCGGACGCCCGTCTACATGCAAAGTGATATAGTCGGCAATGCCCAATAATGCTTCAAGGGAGTCGCATTTGGTGGCATTTCCCAAGGCAAGTTTTTCTTCTACATCGTAAAAGTAAACGTCCATGCCCATGGCTTCGGCCAGGACGGATAGCTGCGCGCCAATATTCCCATAGCCAACAATGCCCAATTTTTTCCCACGGATCTCTACAGAGCCTTCGGCGCTTTTATGCCATCGGCCTTCATGTGCTGCAATAGATTTTTCAAAAATACTGCGGCTCAGCATGATGATTTCGCCAATGACCAGCTCTACCACTGATCGCGTATTGCTGAAAGGTGCATTAAAAACAGCGATGCCTTTGCGCAGACATTCTTTCAGGTCTACTTGGTTGGTGCCAATGCAAAATG
>JBGSXH010000362.1:0-6169 GCA_041751515.1 Cyclobacteriaceae bacterium
TTGATTGATGGAAACGGAGAACAAGAAACCCCACCTCAACCACCGGCATTTATTGTTGAATTAGAAGGTGTTGTAGAAGGTCAGGGAGTTTTAGAACTGATGCAAGAAGGTTACGGTTTCCTTCGCTCATTGGATTACAACTACCTAGCTTCGCCTGATGATATATATGTGTCGCCAAGTCAAGTAAAATTATTTGGTTTAAAGACAGGTGATCATATCAAAGGATCTATTCGCCCACCAAAAGAAGGTGAGAAGTATTTTGCTTTATTGAGAGTAGAGTTAATCAATGGTAAAACTACAGAAGAAATTCGGGACAGAGTGCCATTTGAATATTTGACGCCACTCTTTCCGGAAGAGCGCTTGAACTTAAGCACAAAGCCAAACAAATATTCTACCCGTATCCTTGATCTTTTTGCCCCAATCGGTAAAGGACAAAGAGGAATGATAGTAGCACAGCCTAAAACTGGTAAGACGGTTTTGCTAAAAGAAATTGCCAACGCCATTTCCATCAACCATCCTGAAGTGTTTTTGATGATTTTACTCATCGATGAACGTCCTGAAGAGGTGACCGATATGGCAAGAAGCGTCAACGCAGAAGTGATCTCCTCTACTTTTGATGAGCAGGCTGAGCGTCACGTGAAAGTTTCCAGCATAGTATTGGAAAAAGCTAAGCGCATGGTCGAATGTGGTCACGATGTTGTCATTCTGCTCGACTCTATCACAAGACTTGCCCGGGCATACAATACAGTGATTCCATCTTCCGGTAAAATACTTTCCGGTGGTGTAGATGCCAATGCATTGCATAAGCCTAAGCGATTCTTTGGTGCAGCCCGAAACGTAGAACATGGTGGGTCTTTGACCATCATTGCTACTGCTCTTATCGAAACTGGTTCCAAAATGGATGAAGTGATCTTCGAAGAGTTCAAAGGTACAGGTAACATGGAGCTCCAACTGGATAGAAAACTTAGCAATAAGCGTATTTATCCTGCTATTGACGTTCCTGCTTCAGGTACAAGACGCGAAGACTTGTTGATGGACAAAGAAGAGTTAGCAAGAGTTTGGATCCTTCGCAAGTTCATGTCTGACATGAACTCTAATGAGGCCATGGACTTCCTGATGGACAGAATGAAAGGCACAAAAGATAACAGCGAGTTCCTGATTTCAATGAATGGATAGTCCTTTCGAAACTATTTAAAATAATAACACATAAAAAAAGCGGCATTTGCCGCTTTTTTTATCTCAAAATATAGGCGATTCCTATTCTGGTGGCAAACTCAACCTGGTTGATAAAATAATCGCCCATAAATTCCAGCCGCCAGTTGGCACTAATAGCATTGCTATATCCCAGACCCAGGGAAACATCGGCATCCTGACGAATTAAAGCTCTTGTTCTGAAAAATACAGGGTTAATGAGATAAAACC
Organism: Cyclobacteriaceae bacterium; assembly: GCA_041751515.1. Lineage (GTDB taxonomy): Bacteria > Bacteroidota > Bacteroidia > Cytophagales > Cyclobacteriaceae > JBGSXH01. The sequence continues at coordinate 1,423 of JBGSXH010000362.1, forward strand.
TTGCTCCACCTACCAAACTGGTGCCTATGGTTTCTGGCCAAATCTCTGCGCCGCCGGTAAAACTGATATGATCTGTAATAAAGTAATTGGCTTCAATCCCAATCTGGCTTTTAATGCCAAATCCCATAAAATCAGTTTTGAGTAAATCCAGCCCACCGCCAACCATTAAAAGCCCTTTGTTTTGAGCAAAGCAGGCTAAAGGCATCGACAGTATTAAAAAAAGTAGCAATCTTTTCATAGCATCATCCTCATTTTAAAGGCAATATAAGCGATTTTGCCATGAAATGAATGGTCAAACTTCATTTAAGATTTTGCTTTCAGCAGCTGTGCAAGCTCCTGAAGCTCATCTCTGAGTTTAGCTGCTTCCATAAAATTAAGCTCTTTAGCAGCTTTCTCCATATTGTTTTTAGTTTTTGCTATGGTTTTCTCCAACTCCTTTTTGCCCATATAAGCCACTACCGGATCGGCTGCAATACTGCTCTCCTCACTCTCCACGTAATAGTTTTTGGCATTTTTCTTTTTCGAGTCTGCTACTTTTGTTTGTCCCATAATGGCATCTTTGGAGCGTATGATAGTAGTAGGCTTGATGTTGTGCTTAATATTATATTCCTGCTGAATGGTACGTCTCCTGTTGGTTTCATCCATGGCAGACTGCATGGAATCGGTTATTTTATCAGCATACATGATGACATGACCATTTTCGTTTCGGGCAGCACGGCCAATGGTTTGCACCAGGGATCTTTCATTTCTCAGAAAGCCTTCTTTATCGGCATCCAAAATGGCTACGAGTGATACTTCTGGTAAATCAAGTCCTTCTCTTAGTAAGTTAACGCCAACCAGCACATCAAAAACACCTAGCCTCAGCTCCCGTAGAATCTCTACCCGATCGAGCGAGGTTACTTCTGAGTGAATATAACGGCATTTGACATTAGCACGTTCCAGAAACTTGGTGAGCTCTTCCGCCATTCTTTTCGTCAGGGTGGTTATTAGTACTCTCTCATCTTTCTTTACACGAATGTCAATTTCATCGAGCAAATCATCAATCTGATTGAGGCTGGGTCGTACTTCGATATTGGGGTCCAGTAAACCGGTCGGACGGATAACCTGCTCTACAACAATACCGTCGGATTTTATAAGCTCGTAGTCCGCCGGTGTTGCACTTACGTAGATAATCTGGTTGATCATTCCCTCAAATTCATTGAAGGTAAGCGGCCGGTTGTCTAATGCAGAAGGTAGTCTGAAGCCATAATCTACCAGATTTACTTTTCTGGAGCGATCTCCTCCCCACATGGCACGTACCTGAGGCACTGTCACATGGCTTTCATCAATGACCATCAGGAAATCATCCGGGAAATAATCGATAAGGCAGAATGGTCTTCCTCCCGGGCTTCTTCTGTCGAAATAGCGAGAATAGTTTTCTACCCCGGAGCAGTAGCCCAATTCACGAATCATTTCCAGGTCAAATTCTGTCCGTTCTTTGATCCTTTTTGCCTCCAGGAATCTTCGCTCATTTTCAAAATAGGCAATCTGATGCACCAGATCATCCTGTATCTCGTGGATTGCCGTCTGCAATGTATCTTTTCCAGTCACAAATAGGTTGGCAGGAAAAATGGTAATCAAGCGCTCTTCTGCAATCTTCTTTCCACTATCCGGATCTATGCGGTGAATGGCTTCGATCTCATCACCCCAGAAATATATGCGGTAGGCAAAGTCGCCATAAGCCACGAATACATCTACAGTATCGCCTTTCACTCTAAAATTACCTCGTTTGAATTCTGCTTCTGTGCGGCTGTAGAGGATATCGACCAGACTAAAAAGTAATTTATTTCTGGAAATGACATCACCTTCCTGCAGCTTGACAACATTTTTCCCAAACTCTTCCGGGTTGCCGATGCCATAGATACAGGAAACAGATGCTACCACAATAACATCCCTTCTTCCTGAAAGCAGCGCGGAGGTAGCACTCAATCTTAACTTTTCAATCTCTTCATTAATGGATAAATCCTTTTCTATATAGACATTGCTAGTAGGTATAAACGCTTCCGGCTGGTAGTAGTCGTAGTAGGAAATAAAATATTCTACGGCATTATTCGGGAAAAACTGCTTAAATTCACCATACAGCTGTGCTGCCAATGTTTTGTTATGGCATAAAACCAATGTAGGTTTTTGCACTTCCTGTATGACATTGGCTACCGTAAATGTTTTACCAGATCCGGTCACTCCCAATAATGTCTGGGCCGCTTCTCCAGACAGAATGCCTTTGGAAAGCTGGCGGATTGCTTCTGGTTGATCTCCGGTAGGAACGTACTCTGATGTTAATTTAAAACTCATATATGCTATGCTGGGAAAGATCCTATACTTTTAAATGAAAGTACATGTAGGTTTTGTTATAATATTTATTAAAAGATAAGATGCTAATATTTGCTTTATGGATTAAATAATTGCTAATTCGCTGTATATATTTTTTAAATTTTATAGGAATAATTATAATTCTATAAATCAGCTGATTACTTTTTATGGCGACTTCAAAAACCACCGTATATCTTGAAAAGTTCGTGGAGATAAAATTAGATAGGAAATCCTCTCTGATAGAGTCCACCTGTTCAGGATTTTTACAGCTAAAAGATATAGTGCATGCAGTCGAGTACATCATAGAACTTAGCAAACGTCACAATATTATTTACTTCATAGCTGATCTCAGTAATACCAAACTGCTTTCTAAAGAGGTTCAGCTGTTTCTGGGTTCACTGATAAAAGAAATGAACCAGCTACCCTGTCAGTTGAAAATTGGCCTGATACCCAGTAAGAGCATTATTGCCGCTGCAACCTTAAAAAGTGTACTTAAAAAGGTAAATACACACAATGTTGTAATCTACTCCCTAAACGACTTTGAAGAGGGGTATCGCACAATTTTAGGACACCCTGTCAGACAATATTAGGTATTCCAAATTTTCCAGGCTTGCTCAGCCTGTTTGTGCAACATTTCTAGGCCGTTCTTGACTTTAGCTCCCTGGTCTTCTCCACTTTTTAAAAAAAGTGTTAACGCGGGGTTATAAACCAAATCAAAAAGAGAGTGCTTCGCAGTCAACTTTTCATAAGCTATATTTGGTGCATCCGCTATATTAGGAAAGGTGCCCAGAGGACTGGTGTTTACGATTAACATGGTTTCCGGCCATGTCATGTCATTAAAATGATCGTAAGATATAGTATTCTGGCCCGGACTTCGCGAAACGGTAGTATTGTCGATTGCTAAGTTATTCAGCGCATGGCGGACCGCTTTCGCAGCGCCCCCGTTTCCCAGAATAAATGCATGTTCAGGCTTGTCGATAAGCCAACTTTGCAAGCTTTCCACAAAACCGTAATAATCGCTGTTAAATCCCTTCGTTCTGCCAGCTGATAATTTTATCACATTCACAGCTCCAATTGCAGCAGCATTCTCATCCATCTCGTCAAGATGACTTATAATTTTCTCTTTATAGGGTATGGTAACACTTAGTCCGGCTATTTCCTGGTCTTTGATCAGTGATGGAAAATGGTCAAGATCAGGAAGTTCAAATAATTCAAACCTGGCGGCAATTTGTTCTTTCTCAAATTTCTCCGAGAAATATTTTTTCGAAAATGAATGCGATAATTTTTTGCCTATTAGACCGAAAGTTTTCATCAAGATAATTTTAAATCGTTAAAACATCATTGTGCCACAGCTTTTCTATCTTTCGTAACAAACTGAGCAACTTTTTCCAGTACTACAACAATGGCAATACCCATTGCAAAAAACAATATTGCCTCCAGAATATAAGGATCTTCACCGGTAGTCTCAAGAAAATGAGTAGGGGACAGATTCTGAAAGGTTAAAGGTACCTGCTCACCTTCAGAATTAACCCGGTAGCTTGTGGGTATTTTCCAAGGCCATATCTTGTTCAAAGATCCGATCATAAAGCCGGCAAGTACCGCGATCGTTAAAGTATGGTAGTTGCTAAGCAGCCAGGATATCACCCTGGCAAATGATAAAAGTCCTACGACACAGCCGATGCCAAAAACAGCGATTACACTGATATCTGCCTCTTTTAATGCAGTTATTATAAATATGTATTTACCTAAAATAAGTAGGATAAATGAGCCTGAAATACCTGGCAAAATCATAGCGCAGATGGCGATTGCACCAGAGATAAAGATGAACCATAAGGCAGTAGGTGTCTCTGCAGGACTGGCCACGGTTATCAAATAGGCTATCAAAGCACCCAAAACCAGTGCTATTACTGCCTTAACTGTCCAGTTGGCAATTTCTTTGGCGACATAGATCGCAGAAATGATAATGAGACCAAAAAAGAAAGACCACAGTTGAATGGGGTAGGTTTCCATTAAGAAGGTAATCAACCTGGCAAGAGAAAGTAGGCTAGTGGCTATACCGGCAAATAAAACCAATAAAAACGTACCATTGATCGCTTTCCAGAAATCTGCAATTTTACCGGCAAGCAATAGCTTGACGGTATCGAGATTTAAAGATTTGATAGAATCGATGAGTTCTTCATAGATTCCGGTAATAAGGGCAATTGTGCCGCCAGACACACCCGGTACAACATCGGCACCGCCCATTCCCATGCCTTTTAAAAAAAGCATGGTGTAATCCTTTGCGCTTCTCATTGATAACTCAAAAAAAGTTGAAGTTTAAAAAATAAGGGGCTAAAGTAGCCCCTGTTGGGTAATTATTTAAGAAAATGATTAAAAGAAAGATCGGAAGAGCACACGT